>NZ_AMYT01000011.1 GCF_000313915.1 Catellicoccus marimammalium M35/04/3 | reverse complement strand
CGAAGAATCTTCTAAAGAAGCAGAAACTTCAAAGGATACTTCTTCATCCGAAGAATCTTCCAAAGAGGAAGACACTACTTCTTCTAATAAGGATAATTCTTCTATGGAAGTTCCCGTAATCTCTAAAAAAGAATGTGCTTCATCAACGGCTCATTGTGATACAACAAAAGAAGTAACTACTCCAGAAAGTACAGCTACTCAAGACCAAAAAAGTACTAATGAATTCGATTATTCCTCTTCAGTTGAAAATTCATCTCAAGAGGAAAAAATTACAGATTCTACTACAAATACAGATGATAAAGAAAACAATGTCTCTCATTTAGATCAAACAAATCCAAAAATAAAACTTCAAGATATCAAAGATGAAGTAATTGAAGACAAAATGATTTTAGAAGAGATAAATCACCATTCAGAATCAAAAGAAACTAAAGAAGATATAGAAAATGAATTACCACAAACGGGTAACAAAATTTCCTATTTGTTCCCTCTTTTAGGTACTTCACTATGTATTGTAAGTATTTCTCTACTTCTTTTATTAAAGAAACGTGCTCATAAAAAGAGATAACATAAAAAACCTCGGAAATTCATTTAGATTCCGAGGTTTTTATTATCTTCTACGTAGCCAAAAAATGAAAAAGACAATTATTAAAATAGCAAGGATTGTTCCACCACCAAAAACAATTCTACGCCACATCATTCCTGAAATAAAGCCACGGAAGAAAGCTCCTGGATGTAATCCATAACTACGATAGCGAGTATTAGTTGTTTTCTTTGTTGTTTTCTTTGTTCTTCCTGTTTTCTTTTGTGAAGATTTTGTAGAAGATCCTTTTTTAGGTGAAACAATCGTTCCTTTCACTTTAGGAACTGTTGTTTTAGGCGTACTGCGCACTCCTCCACTACGCATTCCTCCTACCTTCAATTGTGTTATCGATAAAGAGCTAGCTTCTCCTTGAGTAGAAAATATATTTCCTATCCCACAAAAGAGTAGCAAGCTCAGAACAAAGATGCCTATATTTTTTATCTTTTGTTTCATATATTTCTCCTTTTATACTGTCATTTTCAATCCAATCACAGCAATAATAATACAAATAATTCCTATCCATTGCCCTAAGTTTAAATGCTCTTTAAATAAAATTGTACCGACAAGAAGAGAACCGACCGATCCTAAAGCGACCCAAATTCCATAAGCAATTCCTACTTCTGTCATCGTCATGGCAATAGAAAGTAAAGTCAAACTACAAATTGCGACTAAAATCGTAAGGATACTCCAAGATTTCACTTTAAATCCCGCTGATTTCCGCATCGTATAGACCATAACGGTTTCACATAAACCGGCTAAAGCTAGTAATAATAAGTACACCCTATTCCTCCTTTGAATTCCATTTTACTAAAAGAATACCAAAGAATAGTAAGAGACTAAATCCAATCTTAGGAATTGTCACACTCTCATGTAAAATAAAAATACCAAATAATAGTGTACCGATGGCACCAATTCCTGTATACGTTGTATAAGCAATTCCTACTGGTAAATTTTCCATCCCTTTAGCAAAAATATAAAAACTAATTAGTAATAAAATAATAGTAATTATACTCCAAAAAGGTTGAGTAAATCCAACCGATAATTTCATTGTTAGTGCCCAAAAAATTTCTAATAAGCCGCCAACAATAATATAAATCCAATCTTTTTGCATACTTCTCCTTAAGAAAAAGAAGCACTCATGAAAGAGATGCTTCTTTATTATTTATAATAAATCTGAAAAATCTTCTTCTTCAAAAGTTTCTGCGACTAATTCTCCATCAATATTCCAAACTTTTTCTGCTTGGTGCTCATCATATTGAGCATCAATTTTTGTCACTTTAATTCCTTCTAAGGAGCGTTGAATCAATCCTTCAACATCCAATCTTGCTTCGTATTCACGAGCTTTTTCCACTTTTGGACGTGTTTTTGGTGCTGGTGGTGTAAAAATAGTACAGCAATCTTCAAAAGGTTGAATGGATAGATCGTAAGTATCAATTTGCTGAGCAATATCAATAATTTCCAATTTATCCATAGTAATCACCGGACGTAAGATTGGTGTATTTGTTACATCATTGATTGCCACCATACTATGCATGGTTTGTGAAGCTACTTGTCCTAAAGACTCTCCATTAATCATCGCTAATCCATGGCGACGTTCCACAATAGCATCACATAAACGAACCATCATACGACGAGTAACTGTCATTAAGTATCCTTCAGGAACTACTTTTTTAATTTCCTCTTGAATTTCTGTAAAAGGAACTTCTAAAAAGCTAATGCTACCCACATAAGGTGCTAGTTTTGCAGTTAATTGTTTCGTCTTCACTAATGCTTGTGGGCTTGTATAAGGTGGAGAAGCAAAATGTACTGCTTCAATTTTCACTCCACGCTTCATGGCCAAATAACCAGCCACTGGAGAATCAATTCCACCAGAAAGCATTAACATTCCTTTTCCGCTAGAACCAACTGGCAATCCACCCATTCCTTTAATCACTTGAGACATTAAATAGATTCCATCCATACGAACTTCAATACGCAATGTTACATCTGGATTTTTCATGTCTACTTTTGCATAAGGAAGATGTTCAAATAAATATCCTCCCACTTCTTGATTAATTTGGTGTGTATCCCAAATAAATTCATGGTAAGCACGTTTTGTAACGACTTTAAAAGTTTCTCCTGCAACATAATGATCTTTCATCATTGCTAGTGCAGTTTCTTTTAATTTTTCTTCATCTAATTCAATTTTCACTACTGGAGAGAAAGTTTGAATTCCAAAGATTTTTTGTAAAGGTTGCATTACTTGGTTTGCATCTGCACCATTTAATACTAAGTGCATACGGTCACGTAACGCTTGGATTTTTACTTCTGGGAAAGGACGTAATGCTTGACGTACGTTTTGTGCTAATTGTTGGATAAACGTTTTACGATTTTTCCCTTTCGTTGAAAGTTCGCCATAGCGAACCATAATTTCTGTATATTCCATCCTATTTTCCTTTCTTTTTTAAGAATGATCTTTTAATCGATGATGATATAAAGCAAAAGCTTGAATCATTTTATGTACTTCAGACAATGTATTTTCTGCGCAGAAACTTACACGAACGGCAGTGTCAGCTATGTCTTCTGGTACCTTCATTGCTTGTAGTGTATTCATTTTCAAATCTTTTTTACTAGAGCAAGCACTTGTCGTAGAAATAAAGATATGTTGCTGTTCTAAGGCATGAACTAATACTTCTCCACGAATTCCTTCTAATCCAAAACAAAGGATATGTGGAGCCGTAATCGTTTCATCAGCAGGTGTAAAGAAATGAACATCTTGATATTCACTCAATGCTTGTCGTAATGTTTGTTGTAATTCACGCTCATGTTGGCGCTTTTCTTGATTATTTGTAAATAATAGACGTAGTGCTTTTGCCATTCCTACAATTGCAGGTAGATTTTCTGTTCCGCTACGTTGATTTTGTTCTTGACCACCACCGGTTAATAAAGGAGCTAATCGGCGTCCTTCTTTCCAATAAATAAAGCCAATCCCGCGTGGTCCATGGAATTTATGGGCAGAAAAAGTTGCAAAGTCCACTCTTGGAACCAAATAATCTTTTGTTGGAATTTGTCCAATCGCTTGTACAGCATCTACATGAAAATGAATTTGTGGATAAGATTCTAAAATTTCTGCCACTTGAGCAATAGGTTGAATTGTACCAATTTCATTATTCACTGCCATGACAGATACTAAAATAGTATCTTCTCGCAATAAAGATTGAAAGGCTTCAATATCGATAATTCCTTCCTTAGTTACAGGAATTTCATCAATTTCAAAACCTAATTCTCTTAATTGAGCTGCAGTTTCTTTAATAGCTGGATGTTCGATTGCAGAGATTAGCATATGTTTTCCATAACGGCGCTTTTCAATCGCTGTTCCTTTTAAAACCCAGTTATCTCCTTCTGTTCCACCACTAGTGAAGAAAATCTCATTCGGTTGACAACCCATAGTTTCTGCAATTTGCAATCTTGCTTTTCGCAATAACAAAGAAGCTTGACTACCCAATTGGTGAAGACTACTTGGATTTCCCATAATTTGTTCACTTGTTTTTATATAAGCTTGCGCTACCTCAGGATGAATTTTAGTAGTCGCACTATTATCAAAATAAATTCGTTCTTCTAGACGCATGATGTCACGTGCCTTTCTTATATAGATTCTTTCCTATTATAACAAGGAAAAGTAAGAAAAGTAAGGGTAGTTTCTATTCCTACCCTTTTTGTTGATTGATTTTTATAAAATTTTTCTCCAACAAATGATAAAGCTCTTTATTTAACTTCGCAAGTGTTCGATGATGATACAATGTAAATCTTTGTTTTTGCATCGTATAAAAATAAGGGAAAGCAATGCCATGTGCTGGAACGGATAAATATTGTAATCCAATTTGCTTACACCAACGATCTTTGATTGGTAACCGATAAGGGGAAGAAGAAATATTTTCTAACTCTTCTTCATTTTCTTCTTTTTCTTCCCAGTAAAAAAGAAAAGGTACATTTAATTTATTCATTGTTTGGTTTAATCTTTGGATTTTCTGCTCTGCTTTTCCTTGCCATAACCCTTGATTTTGTTTTCCTTCACCATAGAAAGAAATCATGGCGTAAAGAGGACGTAACAAAACACTTATTCCATAAGAAACTCGTTTTTCTTCAATCCATTCTTTTACTGTTTGTAAAAGAGAATGAATATTTTTATTTAACATAACTAAAAACAAATCTTGATTTAAAAGAATAGATGCTTTCTCTCCTCTTTTTTTCAAAAAATCTTCTTGTTGTAGTAACTCTTCTTGCTCTTTCTCTTCGCCAAAAAGATATTTCCAAAGCCAGACAACACTTTTCTTTGTAGAAAAATCTTTCATTTCTGGAAAATAAGGACATCCATGGGTAAATTGACTATTTAAAGAATAAAAATAAGTATATAACCCCTCTCCCACTTCACCGCACAAAGCAGAAGAAACATCATGTAAATTCTCAATTGCTTGTCCTTGATAGATAGATCGATACCAACGACGAGTACGATAATCTTTGTCTAAGGTTTCCTTTTTCATATAATGCAGAGCAATTTCTGTAAATTGATCTCTCATTTGATCAGCTAAAGGCATGACAGAAAAAGAAATTTTTTTCAAAGGATAAGCAAAAATTTTACGATCATTACATTTCTCTAATTGTAATAATTGACGTCTCTTTACCGAATAATCTAACAATTTCTCTCTATCCTTAGCCTCTGATCCTGGTTGATAAATAAAAGCTAGTGAAATCAACTGTTCAAAAATCGTACGAGCTAAAAGACAACGCTCTAGCCCTTTTTCTTTTGGTAATTCCCAAAGTAATTCAGTTAATTCTTTTGCTTGTCGATAAAAAATATGGGTTCTTGCTTGTGTTTTGTTTTCTATTTGATACTTTTTCATTTTATGTCTCCTTTTCAATAAGAATAGCATGTTCTTTTTTCTTTAGCACAATTCTTGCAATTTAATAACAAAGGAACTAAACTAAAAACAAAAGAAATCAAGGAGGAAATTTTATGTTAAGTCAAGATAAATTAGATCGTATTAACGAATTAAGTCGTAAGAAAAAAGAAGGAACATTAACAGAAGAAGAAGCTCAAGAACGTAAAGGACTACACGAAGAATACTTAGCTGCTTTTCGTGGAGGAATGAGAAATACCATTGAAGGGATGAAAATTGTTGATCCTGATGGTAACGATGTAACTCCTGATAAATTGAAAAAAATCCAAGCAGAAAAAGGTATTCACCAACGTTCTGAAGAAGATAACCAATAATGTTATATTAAAAGAAAAGTCCACACTATTAGGGCTTTTCTTTTTTTATTCTTTTCATTAATGGTATAATTTTAATAGAGAATGAGAAAGGGTTGATAGAAAATGAACGAATCAAATCAAGAACCAAAAACACGTGAAGAGCAACATGAAGAAAAAGAAAAACAAAAGAAAAAGAAAATCATTATTGGTGTTATCGTTGCGATTGTTGTAATTATTGCCGGCTTGCTTCTTTACTTTGGATTGCATGCATCGGGCTCAAATTCTACCAATTCTTCTTCTACAGATACAATAAGTAGTGCGGAATCTTCTAGTAATGAAAGTACTTCTTCTACTATTGTAGAGGAAGAAACAGAGTCTTCTAGTGAATCCATAGAGCAAAAAGAAATACCTGCTTCTTCAGCAAAGGAAGAAATCGATATTCAAATTGAAGGACAACCTCAAAAAGAACAACAAAAAGAACAACCTAATAAAAAAATTGACTTAACAAAAGATGTAGATACAAAAGGATTAGAAAAAATTCCTGATTCTGATAAGGGATCAACAGCTTCCAATAATGTCCTAACCTTAAAAGGTCAAGAATTAGAAAATCAACATAATCGTATTCAAGTAAAAAATCAAGAGTTGGAAGTTACTCGATTAAATCAAGGAACAGAAATTATTCCTTTAAATCAAGTAGATTGCAATGTTGAGAAGGAAAGCAATAATCAATATAAAATTAATTTACAATGGAACAATGGAAGCTATCAGTTTGTAACGAATGATGCAGGAAAAGATTTCATTGAACAAGCTCTTAAATAAGAAAAAAGCTCAGAATAATTCTGAGCTTTTTATTTTATTTCCTCTGTTCAATTCGGCTTCCTTTTCTTTTTTTTATATCTAGTAAAGAATAATTCATTACTTGTAATTGATTAGGAATAGCTTCTTTCAATAAATCAATGTGTGAAATAATACCAATAATTCTTTCATTACCTTCTACTGCTAAATCATTTAATAGTGATAATACTTCATTTAGAGAATCTTCATCTAAAGAACCAAATCCTTCATCGATAAATAAAGAAGAGATATGGATTTTACTATGGCGATTCGTAATTAAATCACTTAATCCTAATGCCAGAGATAGAGTAAATTTAAACTTTTCACCTCCAGAAAGAGTATTAGGACTACGTAATTTTCCATTTTCATAGTCTAAAATCCAAAGAGATAATTCTTTATCCACTTTTAGCTCATAACGTTGATGTGTTAATTTTTGTAAACGTAAATTTGCAAAGTAAATAACCTGTTCAAAATATAAGTATAAAACATAGTCTTCAAAACTTTGTTGACCATTTTTACTAATCGTTAATAAAGAATAAATAGGTTCTAGCCATTGATAAATTTCGTCGTTTTCTTTTGTTTGCTCTTTTAATTGCCATATTTCTTGGAATTTGTTTTCACTCCACAATAAACGATGCATTCTTTCTCCAATAATCTTAGATAATTCTTGTTGTTGGAGCTGTAATTTTTCTTTTTCTTCTCTATCTTCTATTAACGAATGATGAGGTAAAGGTAAAGTTGTCTTCTCTAAAGCTTCTCGTTCTTCTTCTAATTGCTTTTTCTTTTGTTCATATTTTGTACACTCAATAATATAAGTAGATTCCAATTGTTTTTCTCTTGTTAGTTGCTCAATAATCTCTTTGGAAAAATGATGAATTCCTTCTTTGATCTGATATTTTTTCCAAAGGATTTCCCATTGCTCATCAATTTTTTCTTTTTTTTGTTTTAGTTCTTCTACTTGTATTGATAAGCTTTGGAATTGTCCTTCCATCAAAGTAATTTTTTGCCGTTTTTCTTCTAACTCAGATTCTTGCGTTTGTTTTCTTTGTTGTAATACTTCTTGTTGCTGAATAATTTTGGCAATTTCGTCTTTTTGTTCCTGTAAATGAATTTCTGTGATTTCTTTGTTTAATGCTTCTTGACTTAATTCTAAATGAATAGATTGAATTAATTCTTGTTTGGCATGGATGGAGCCTTCTATTTCTTGTATTTTTGAAAAAAGTATATCTTTTTGTATTTGGTAGTTTTTTGCCAATTCTTTTTGTTCTAGGTAGATACCCTTTTCTTCTTCTAATCTTTGTTCTTCTTGACTCAACTCTTTTTCTTGCATTAGTAATCTTTGTTTCTTTTCTTCTAAAAAAACATTAAATCGTTGAACAGGAGATTGTTTCTCCAATTGACAAGATATCACTTCTTGTTCTTGCACTAATTGTTGGAATTTTTCTTTTGCTTGCCACCATTGTTGTTGATCCTTTTCTGCTTGTTGACGATAAATTTGTAATTCTTCTTCGGTTACTCCTTCATTTTCATCTGCCTTGGCTTTTTTTGGATGCTCACAAGATCCACAAACAGGACATGGCTTTCCGTCTTTTAAATGTGCAGCTAAGATTACTGAATAATGTCTCAAATATTGTTCATTTTTCGTTTGCCAAAGAAGTGTACTTTCTTTCTGTTTCTCTTCTAATTTTTCTATTTCTAATAATTTTTCATTTTTCTTTTCTGCTAACAAACAATAGGACTCATAATTTTCTTTTAGTATTCTGTATTCTTTTTGTTCTTCTTGCCATTGCTGTTGTTGCTCTAAGTAAGCTTGCTTTTCTTTTTGGTATTCTTCTTCCCAAATAGAAAAATCAAGTAAAGAAGATATAAGATGATCTAAACGTTCCCATTCTTCTTTTTTACTTTTTAATTTTTCCTCTAAAAGAGCTTCTTCCTTTTCATATGCTACTTTTTTTTCTATGAATCGCAATTGTTCTTTTAATTTTTGATATTGTTGTTCTAAACTTTGTTGCTCTTTTTTTAAGGTAGCTTCTTTTTCTTTAAATGCTTCTTGGTCATAATTTTCTTGTAATTGACATAGAACTTCTTCTAGTAAAAGAAGTTGCTCTTGCTTTTCTTTCCAATCTTCTTCTTTCTTCAAAAAAGAGCTTTCTAATTCTTCTTTTTGACGATAAATTTCTACCAAAGGATAATCTTCTTCAATTCTTTTTAATACTATTTTTTTATTTTCATACTCTAACTTAGTATCTTGTAGTTGTTGCCATTCATTTACCCATTGCTCTTTTTTCTCTTGTAACTCTAAATATTTTTTCCACTCTTCTATTTCTTCTTCAATTCTTTTTTGCTGTGCTTGTTTCTTTTCTTTTTCTTCTGTTAGTCTTTGAATCTCTTCACTCTGTTTTTGATGTTGTTCTTCAATAAAATCTCTTAATTTTGATTGTGACATATGTTGCCAATTTTTCTCTTCAGATAAGAAAAATTCTTTTTGGATTTCTTGCCAGCGATCTTGCAATTGGACTTCTTGTTTTTTTCCTTTTTGTTGTATTTTTTTAAAATCTTCTTTTACACTCTCTTTTAACTCATCCAAAGAGAAAGATTTAAATAAATCCTTCAAAAATTCTTTTCTTTCTTTTTTTGTTGCAGTCAATAAATGATTAATCGTTCCTTGTTGCAACATAGCAATTTGTGAAAATTGCTTTTGTGTTACTCCAAGTTGTTCTGTAACAAATTGGGTTACTTCTGTTGCTCCTACAGCCAAGACTTCCCAATCATCGCCTTTTTGTTGTTCCAAATAATGTTTTTTCCCTTTTGCTAATCCTTTTCCACTATATTCTCGATGAATATGATAATTTGTCATTTCAATTTGGTAATACAAATCTAAAACCATACTTTCTTTTTCTTGCATGTACTTACTAACAAGATCGACCGGTTTTCTTTGATTAGAACCTTGTCCATATAAAGCACATAAAATAGCTGAAAAAATAGTTGTTTTTCCGCTTCCTGTTTTTCCATGAATTAGAAAAATATTATGTTCTTTTGTCAATTTAGCAAAGTCAACGGTTGTTTCTTCATAAAAGGAGCCAAATCCTTTTATTTTTAATTTCTGTATTCTCATAAAATCTCCTCATCTAATGACTGTAATTTTTCTTCTAAATAACTTTTTTGTGTTGAATTCAATTCTTCTCCCATCTTTTCTTGATAAAAAGTAGAAAAATAAGAAAAAAGATTATTTTCCAACGATGGTAATTCTTTATTTTCTCTCTCTTTCTCTATCCATTCTTGAGAAATTTCTTGTTCGATAGTTAATAAATTAGGGAATAGAGATTGAAATCGGTCTTTAGCGTTTTCTACAATATTTTTTTCTTGAATCACTAGTTTTACATAATCATTATCAGACACATTGAGTGCTTGTTGTTGAATTTCTTCGATTGTTCCTGTAATAGTGACTAGATTTTTTTTATATTGAATGGGAATTTCTTTATGACTAATTTGATGATTATCAATCGTTAATAAAGTAAAAGACTTTTCCATTTGTTCATCAAATGCATAAGGTAAAAGTGCTCCTGCATAACCAATTTTTTGATCAACACTCCACTGTGGTCGATGAATATGTCCTAGAGCAACATAATCAAAGTCAGAAAATAATTCTCTTGGTAATGCTTCTAAAGTTCCTACTTGTGTAATCATCTCAGATCCTGAAGCCAAATCAGAAAAGTCTTGGTTATCATATAAATCTACAAATAAATGTGTGACTAAAAGATTTATTTCGTTAGAGTTTAATGATAATTTTTGAATTTCTTTTCTTAACCAATCTATTTCTGACAATGTATCACTATATTCTTTTTTTACTTGTGTATAGTAATAGTATGGTAATAAATAAATATTCACGATATCATTACCTTTTTTTATTTGGTAATGCGCCCAAGGATATTCTAGTGTTCCAGAAATATAATATTGATGTTTAGCAAATAATGGAGAAAATAATTGTAATCCTTCTCCTTGATCATGATTTCCAGCAATGGCATATAAAGGACAATATTCTGTAATTTGTAGAACAAAATCTTCATATAGTTTTCGAGCAGCGATGGATGGACGTTTCGTATCAAAGATATCGCCAGCCAAAAGAATTCCATCAATTTCATGATTACTTACATATTGAATGATTTGCTCTAATGCTTCTTTTTGTTCTTCTAATCTAGATTGTCCATATAAAGATTTTCCTAAATGTAAATCTGCTAAATGTAATAATTGAATCATGCTTTCTCTTCCTTCAAGTGATATTTCCTTTATTTTAACATAGTAAATTAAAACAAAAAAAGAGAGTAGGAACAATCCTACTCTCTTTTCTCAAAATGACTTATTTTTGTAATTCTTTACGATTTGTTTTTGGAGCAGATACTTCCTTTGTTTTTTGTAAATGCTCAATAAATACATCAGTATCTGTTCCTAGACTACCAATAATTTTGTTATGTGCTAGAGAAGTATAACCATCTCCTCCACCACATAAAAAGTCATTTAATACTACTTGATAAGTCTTTTTATCATTTAGTGGTTGATCTTGAATACGAATTTCTTTTAATTTTTTATCTTTACCGTCTTTAATGGCAGTATATGTTAATCCTGAAAATTGTAGAGTTAACGCATCTGGTTGTTGTAATGAGCGTTCTACTGCTTTTCTAATATTTTCTCCAGAAATTTCAACGACTTGAAGGATATTGCCAAAAGGTTGAACCGCTTGAGCACTTCCCCATGTAATCGTTCCTTTTTTATCTACACCTAGATTAGCGCGAATCCCACCTGTATTAGTAATCGCTACCTGCGGATGGAATCCTTCTTTTTTCGCCATCGCTAATTGACCATCAGTGATTAAATCTCCTAGTGCAGATTCTGCATTAGTATTGCATTCTTCAGAAATTTCTTTTTTATCTTTCGTTACTGCTACTTTTTTGCTAACGATAGGTTGTACTTCTTTTTCAGCTTCTTTTACTAATTTTTCAATCTCTTGGTCTGGTTTTACTTTATCATCAACTGGAATAACTTTTGCTTTTGGTGTTGAAGAGAAATCTTTTGTTTTTGGATCGATTTCTCCAACAATATTCATTACTGCTTTCCCTTGATTTGCAGACTCAGTAACTAAAATATCTTGATAAGTTTTATTTTGTAATTGATGATCATGACCAGCAAATACAGCATCAACAGATGTTTTTGGATCTAATTTTTTCACTTGATCTAGCATTTTTTCTGTTTCTGTTTTAGACCCATCTTTATTATTCCCAGCTGCAGTGTGAGCCAAGACACAAATGGCTTTAACATCTTGTTTTTCTAACTCTTTTGAATATTTCACAATTTGTTTTGCTGGATCAAGGATTTTATATCCTTTTAAATTTTTCGACATCGTTAATGTTTTTAATTCTGGAGTCACTACACCAATGAAACCAATTTTAGCTGATTTTCCTTCTTTGTCCTTCACTTCAACGGTAGTATAAGGTTTCCATTGGAATGGAACCTTTCCTTTTGTTGTTTCGACATTTGAAACAACAAGCTGCATATGGTTTGGACCTTGTTTATAATTTTGTACAGCTTCTTTTGTCATTGGATGATTTCCATCCCATTCTTTATTGGTTAATAGACGATTAAACTCGGGTAGTCCTTCATCAAATTCATGATTTCCTAAGGTACCTACATTAAAATGAAGTTTATTCATAATTTTAATCACTGGTTCGTCTTGTAATAAGCTAGAAGCAGCAGGACTTGCACCAACAAGATCTCCAGATTCTACTCGAATGGTTTGATCTTTTGTTGCATGATATTGTTTTTCAAAATCCTTTTGCGCATTATTTAATACTGTAGCCATTCTTGCTACTAAACCAGCATCTTTCACTTCACTGCCATCTAACTGATGTAATGTACTTGTGGTATCAATTGCGCCATGAAAATCATTGATTGCTAGAACTTGTACAGGAATATTTTCCTGAGCAGCATTTTCTTTCTTTTCTTCTTTCTTCTCTTGTCCACATCCAGACAAAATAAATGTTGCTAATAAAGCACTAGATAACAAAACTACCTTTTTCATAAATCAACCTCTTTCTATGGATTTTCCATCTTATTCTTTTGGTAATAATTCTTTAGGAATCTCACAAAATGCTAGAAAATGCCAAAAATCACGACGTAAATGAGGGATGAGATGTTTTATATTGTAAAAAAGGACATAAAATAAGTCTCCAAAACCATCTGCATCCTTTTTCCAAAAAATGTGATAGGCTCCTAGCAAAATGTATAAAATTGAAACATACAAGAAAAAAAATAAAACGTACAATAACACTTGCTCTTTTAATGAAAAGTGAGACATTTGATAAAGAGCACGCAATGCTCCAACAACACAAAGGATATTAACAAAAGTTAATAAGCGTTGAAATCCTGCATCAAAATGACCTCTTTTCACTAAAAATAGTAACCCGTAACTTAAAACTAAAATACATAAACTACTAACAAATACCATAGCATCCCCTCTTTCATTAATATTAACTTAATTATATCATGGATATTTTTTATCTCCTATGATCATTTTAATTTTTGTCACAAAAAAAGAAGTTAGATAAATATCTAACTTCTTTTCATCATTACTATTTTGTTGGTAATGAATTCATATGAGCATAATCTTTACCTTGAATTTTCTTAATCATTGCGCATAAGATTAAGTATCCGATAACGATAAATACTAATGTCATGATCCAAGCTGATAAGTAACCTGCTTTGTCTACTACTAAACCAAAGACAAAGTTACCAACCGCAAATCCGACAGCAAAGAAAATACTGAATAATCCCAATGATTCACTTGATTCACGCATACCGAATAAGTCTTGGATAATAATCGCTGGACCTGACATATAAATGAATACTGTTAATCCATATAAAGCAGCCCAAATATATCCTAACCAACTCATATGTGTAAAGTAAAGAGCAATCATTGTTAAACATGATAATGTTTGTAATACAAAAGCGATTAATGCAGAGTGGAATACACCTAATTTAGCGAATAACACACCACCACTTACGTTACCAATTAAACATGCAATCGCAAAAGTAGAACCTACTGTACCTACAATTGCTGCTGGAATATGCAAAGCATCAAAGAAGTTTGCGTATTGTGAAGATTGTGCAGAAATGTTTAATCCGATAAAGAACATACCACAAGCTAAAATCCAGAAAGAAGATAATTTACGAACATTGGCAGCACCAATACCTTGTAATTGAGTCGTTTCTTCTTTTGCTTCAGCAGAAGCGTTCGCATTTTGAGCTGTAGCAACTTTATGATCGCGGATAATGAATAATAATACTACACATCCAACAACTAAAGCAGCAATCGCAGCAATTAAGTAAACATGATGTAATCCATCTACGCTATTTACTGCGTATTTGTGTAATAAGTTAGCGAAAATAGGTTGTAAGAAGAAATTACCAATTGAACCTCCAGCAAAAGCTACACCTAATGCTTGTGCTTTTGTCTTTTCATCAAACCAAGTACCGATTAAGTAAGGTACCCCTAAACCTGAATAAACAACACAACCAATTTGGATAATGGCATTCGCTAAGAAATACATAGGTAATGTTGTTACAAAGGCATTCATAAACAAACCTACACAAGAAACTAACATTGCACAAAACATAACCATACGAGTAGAGAATTTACTGTAGAACGCTCCACCAAAAGGAGAAACTAATGAAGAAGCGACAGCCCCTACTGTAAAGATTAAACCGACATTTGCTAAACTAAAACTAAAGTCTGTATGAAGATAGTGAATAAATAGTGGCGGTACGTTTTGAGCAAGCCCATAAGGAATCGCTTGTAATAACATACATCCGAAAACTATCATCATATGTTTAGCATCCATTTTCTTTTTTTCCGACATCTACAATCACCCTTTCCATCTTTAATTAAAGATGTCACATTCTTTACGGGAAAGAGGTGAGCTCTCTTTCCACTAATTATTGTATACCCAAACAATTATATTTTTCTAATAAAAACCACTCAAAAATGAGAATTTATTTTTCTTTTTATGTAATTTATTCTAATTTTAATTTTTTCACATATTAAAAGATTACCTTTAATTCCCAGTATTGCCTCTTTTATCTATCTAAATATCATCTCTGTATTCAATAATAAGTGTTATATTATTTTTGAAATTGCAATCGGTTGCTTTATCTAAAATAAAGGATTCTTACTGATATAAATATTGACAAAATATTTTATTATATTAGAATAGAATTATAAGATAAATTTGATTCTAAATGAAGAGAGAAGGATAAACCATGTTTGACTTTTTAAAACGTAAAAATAAACATAAAGAAGAATTATATGCTATTGCTGAAGGAACATTAATTCCGTTAGAGGAAGTCCCAGATGAAGTATTTTCTAGTAAAATGATGGGAGATGGATTTGCTATTCGACCAGCCAACGGAGAAATTTATGCTCCACTAAATGGTACAATCAAAACTTTATTCCCTACAAAACATGCAGTTGGAATTGAATCTGAAAATGGAATTGAAGTGTTACTACATTTTGGGATTGACACTGTAGAATTGGAAGGAAAACCTTTTGAAGTTTATGTTCAAGAAGGAGATCAAGTTACAAAAGATACTAAATTGGCTACTATGAATCTGGAAGAAATTGCAGAAGCAGGTAAAAATAGCGAATTAATGGTTATTTTTACAAATCCTGGTCAAATCGAAGAATTATCAATTCATCCAAATCATACTGTATCTGTTAAAGAATCAATCGGCGAAATCACATTAAATTAATAAAAAACAAAAAAGTGCCTTCAAGAAGGCACTTTTATTTTTTATTTGGAATTACTGTTTCTCTAACCACAATATGATGTGGGATAATATATTTTGTCAAAGAAAGTTCTGGATTCTTTAGAACATCTATAATCAATTTTGCGCTTTGTTTTGCTAATTCTTGAACATGAATATCAACAGTAGTTAGATATGGATGATATAAAGTAGAAAAGATAGAGTTGTTAATACTAATGCAAGAAAAGTTCTCTCCTACTTTATATCCATAAGTAGCTAATAAAGGAATCAATTTTACTGCTAAAATATCATCACTAACAACAATAGCTGTAAATTTCCCATCTTGTAATGCTGATACAAATTCTTGTACTTGTTTAGGATCTCGAACATCAAATCCTTCCATAGGCTGTAATTTTTGACGCTTCATTTCTAAGAAGTAGCCTTCAAATCTTTCCAAATGTACAGGTTCATGATTACGGAAACCTACAAATCCCACTTTTTCATGTCCCTTCTCAATCAAATACTGTGTTGCTGTTCTACCAACAGAAATATTATCATTATCTACGTAACGAATTTCATTTTCATACTGAGTTGGCATCCCTAACATTACAAAAGGAATTTGATTTTCTAGTAAATAACGAGTAATTTTATCATTTTCAGCAGAGTATAATAAAATAAATCCGTCTACTCGCTTTTGTTGATGCATAATTTGAACTACTTTTAGTAATTTCTCCATTGTATCTTCTGCAGCGATAGTAGCAGTATATTGTTCTTCGTTTAAATATTGACTAATCTGTGTAATGATATCCATAAAAAATGGATTTTTAATTCGTTCTGTTTCTGAATGTTCTTTTTGATCTTCCGAACTTGCAGGTGGCAAAATTAATCCTATATTTTTTGTCCATCGATTTGCTAAATTTTGCGCAGCTACGTTTGGTACATAACCTAATTCCTGCATTGCTTTTCGTACTTTATCCTTTGTAGCTTGTGAAATATTGGGATTATCTTTAATTGTTCTTGAAACTGTAGACGTTGCGACTCCAGCTCTTTTCGCTACATCTTTAATTGTAACTCCCATACTATCGACCTTTCCATAACCTATTGTTTCTTTTATTCTATATGCTAAACTGGTAATTTGTCCATTTATATAGAGATTCTTCTTTAGAATATTCAATATTCGATAATAAATTATGGTGAGCATCTGGAACTTCTTGGCATTCAATCGCTAAGCCTTGTTCTGATTGTAGAGGAACTCCATTCACTAAATGATTACTTGTCATTCCTGTTCCTGTAAATAAAACAACTGCCTCTCGATTGGTTGTGATTTCTAATTTTCTTCCACTTTCTTTTTCAAATAAGATCAATGAAGGAACAGAAGACTCTTTATTTAATAGGAAGCAATCATCTAATCCCGTTGGATATTGATTTAGAATCTCTGCAAAACTAGATTTTGTAAAAATTGGATCCAAAGGTAAAACTTTTCCTGTTGGGATTTTTTCTTCATTTAATTCTACTTGTCCTCTAGCATTTAATTGTAAAATATGAGAATGAATATTTTTTCCTTTACCACTTAAATTAAAATAGGTATGATTTGTTGGATTCCAAATTGTAGTTTCCAAAGGCTGTCCATGAAAAATAATCGATAATTGGTTATTATTTACATAATAAGTGACCATTGTTTCCACTTGAGGTAGCCCTAAATAAATAGAAGTATCTGCCTTATAAGTCACAAAAGCATAACGATCTGTACAATCCATTTTTTCTAATAAAAACTTTTGCTTGTGATATCCAAAAGATCCACTGTGAAGTGTATTTTTTCCATCGTTTTTTTCTAGTTGATAATTGCGATACTCGCCATTAGCAATTCTTCCAGCTACTGGTCCAACCGTTGCTCCAAAACAAAATTCATCTGCAATCCAATGAACTTCATCATCATAGTTAAGAACTACGTTTTCTTTTTTTCCTTTTTTATCTACAACATATAATTTTTCAATTCGAGCAGATTTAGGATGCGTAACTAAGGTTAAATATTCATTTTCAATAATAATTCGATGATCTTGTTGCTTTAAAGAAATATTATGACTCATACACTTTACTCCAAACAGAAAGAATTAACTCTGTATTTAATTGCTCTGTATTTTCTACAACATATTGTGCACCTTGTAATGTATCCTTATCTCCTACTCCAATTGCCACCATATTTGCAGCTAAAATCGCTTCGACCCCTGATTTTGCATCTTCAATGCCAACACACTCTTGTGGCTCAATATTTAATTGTTTCGCTGCAGTTAAATATAAATCTGGAAACGGCTTTCCACGTTTCACTTCTGCAGGATTTGCAATCGTATCAAAGTAAGTAGCAATCTCTAATTTTTCTAAGATCATTGGCCCATTTTTGCTAGCAGAAGCTAACCCAATTTTTATTCCTTTTTCTTTTAAATCTTCTAATAATGAATGGATTCCTGGCAAAATCGCTTTTGGCGTAAGTTGTTCAATCATCTCTAAATAAATGGTATTTTTTTCTTCCATTAAATCTTCTTTTTCTTCTGATGTATATTGATTTTCTTTATTTCCATGTTTCAAAATTAAATCTAATGAGTCTTTTCTACTTACTCCTTTTAGATTTTCATTAAATGCACGATCAAAGGAAATTCCCAATTGTTCTGCTAATTTTTTCCATGCGCGATAGTGATATTTTGCAGTATCCGTAATTACACCATCTAAATCAAATAAAACGGCCTTTACCATCTTTATTTCCTCCATTTCTTCTTTTATCTTATAGTAAGCATTTTCATCGTATCATGCAAACGGTTGCCAGTCAAACTTAGTTTTTAAAACTTTTTTTAGTTTAATATCAAAAAAATATTGAAATGTAAGCGTTTAATGTTTATAATCTAATTGTAATCACAAAGCAATCGTTTGCATTATAATCAAAAATTAATCTTATGTTTGCTAACGATTTTTTTGAAAACTTAATAAGTAAAGGAGCTTTTTATATGGGAGCGAATATTAAAAAAATCTTCTCCTTCGAATTTTGGCAAAAATTCGGGAAAGCATTAATGGTCGTTATCGCAGTTATGCCTGCTGCAGGATTAATGATTAGTATTGGTAAATTAATCGCTATGGCACAAGTAAGCTTAGCAGTTACCATTGGTGGAGTCACAGAAAATATTGGTTGGGCTATCATCGGTAACTTACCGATCTTATTTGCCTTGGCGATTGGTGGATCATGGGCTAAAGAAAGAGCTGGTGGTGCTTTTGCTTCAGGACTAGCATTTATTTTAATTAACCGTATTACAGGTGCAGTCTTTGGTGTGACTAAAGAAATGTTAGCTAATCCAGAAGCTACTGTTCATACGATTTTTGGTCAAAAAATTCTAGTAAATGGATATTTCACTAGTGTTTTAGAAGCCCCTGCATTAAATATGGGTGTATTTGTCGGAATTATTGCTGGTTTTGCGGGTGCAATCATTTATAATAAATACTATAATTTCCGTAAATTACCAAATTGTTTATCTTTCTTTAATGGGAAACGATTTGTTCCTTTCGTTGTCATTTTATGGTCTGTAATCATCGCGCTATTATTAAGCGTATTCTGGCCATTTGCACAAACAGGAATCAATGAATTTGGTAAATGGATTGCTCAATCTGGAGATTCAGCACCGTTCTGGGCACCGTTCATCTATGGTACACTAGAGCGTCTTTTACTTCCATTTGGTTTACACCATATGTTAACGATTCCGATGAACTATACAGATTTAGGTGGTACTTATCACATCTTAACAGGAGCACAAGCTGGACAAGCTGTATTAGGTCAAGACCCATTATGGTTAGCTTGGGTAACAGACTTAATCAACTTGAAAGAAAAAGGAGATATGACTCAATATCATCAATTATTAGAATCTATTCGCCCTGCTCGTTTCAAAGTAGGACAAATGATTGGTTCTTCTGGAATTTTAATGGGTGTTACTTTTGCCATGTATCGTAATGTTGAACCAAAACGTAAAAAAGTATATAAACAAATTTTCTTATCTGCTGCCTTAGCGGTATTCTTAACTGGGGTTACTGAACCGTTAGAATTTATGTTTATGTTTGCGGGTATTCCTCTATATGTAGTTTATGCATTACTACAAGGAGTTGCCTTTGGATTAGCAGATATTATCGACTTACGTTTACACGCTTTTGGTAATATTGAATTATTAACTCGCCTACCAATGTCAATCAAAGCTGGATTAGGTATGGATATTATCAACTTTATTATCACTTGTATCGTATTCTTCTTCTTAGCTTATTTTGTAGCAAACTTTATGATCAAAAAATTCCATATTGCGACTCCAGGTCGTCTAGGAAACTACATTGAAGGAAATGATGATAGTTCAGCATCAGATACAACAACTGCTACTTCTTCAACAAAACCTAGTGAAGCGAATAATCAAGTAATGAATATTATTCAATTATTAGGTGGTAAAGAAAATATTGTAGATGTCGATGCATGTATGACTCGTTTACGTGTTACTGTTAAAGATACAACAAAAGTAGCTGATGAGGAAGCATGGAAAAAAGAAGGAGCGATGGGACTTATTCATAAGAATAACGGCGTACAAGCAGTTTACGGTCCAAAAGCGGATGTCTTAAAATCAGATATCAATGACTACTTGAGTCAATCTTAATTTTAAATCATGAAAGGTGAATAAAATGAAGCTTTTAACATTAAATACACATAGCTGGTTAGAAGCGGATGCCTTAGAAAAAATGGATGAAATCGCTCAAATGATTGCTAGTCAATCTTTTGATGTGATTGCATTGCAAGAAGTGAATCAAAGCGTGAATGCACCGATTGTGCATTCACCTTTTCATTTTTCTCCTAATTCTCAAGGTCATCCAATTCGACAAGATAATTTTGCATTACAATTAGTTCAAAAATTAGAGTCCGATTATCATTGTACCTATTATTGGACGTATGCTTATAATCATATTGCTTATGATCGCTATGAAGAAGGAGTTGTCTTACTATCTAAAACTCCTTTCCAAAATGTGATGGTTTATCCATTATCAAAAATCACAGATCCAAATGACTATCATACTCGTGTTCTTGTTGGTGCAGAAATTAAAATTCAAAATCAGATTTTTGATTTTTATAGTTTACACGCCTCTTGGTGGGTATCTCCCGAAGGTTTCTCTTGCTTCCCTTATGAAGTAGAAAAACTAAAGGAAGTCCAACAAAATAGTTCTCATCCTGTATTCTTAATGGGCGATTTTAACAACCCTTCTCATATCCAAGGTGAAGGATATTCTGCTTTACAAAAAGATTGGTGGGATAGTTATTCTTTAGCTAAGGAAACTTGTGGCAAATATACAGTAATGAATAATATTGCTGGTTGGGATGATAATCAAGGAGGACTACGTATTGACTTCATTATGATGAGTCAAAAGTTCCCTATTTCTCTAGCAAAAGTTTATTTTGATGGGAAAAATGGAAAAATTGTATCAGATCACTTTGGCTATGGTGTAGATTTATTGTTAACAAATATGGACAAAAGAAAGGATGCTAAATTATGATACAACGCAAAATTAGAATCGCTTTACAAGATTATTTTTCACATTATTTTATTTTTTCTGGTTATGCGACAAGAGAAAATTATTGGTGGGCAATGGGAACGATTTATATTCTTACTATTATTTTTGGAATCTTATCTAGTTTCGTTCGCTTTCCATGGTTAATGGTGATTTGGTTATTAATGAATATTTTCCCATTAATCACTTTACAATTTCGTCGTTTACGTGATGTAGGATTTAATAATGTGGGATTGATTACTTTAGCTATTCTTTATCTTGCTAGTTTAGGTATCTTTTTAATAACAAATTCATCTTTCTTTGCTTTTGTTTTACAAATCATAGTTTTAGCTTTTGTTTTACTCCCTATTTTGAAAAAAGATGAATTGGCTATTCAACGAGTAAATAGCCCTTTCGCCCCTTTCATGCGTACAAAAACAAGCAGTTAATTTTTAAATAAAAAAGACACTACTTCACTGAAAAGTAGTGTCTTTTTTTGTTTAGTTCTATGTGCGACGACGTGGAATCACTCAAATTGGTGTTCCTTCAAAGTCAAACGCTGCTCGAATTTGATTTTCTAAGTCTTTCTTTGAATAAACTTATCGTCTTTTCAGTATCCAATCTTTGTAATTTTTTTCTCCTTTATGTTCCTTGTATTCACATCTATCTAAATACTTGATGATATTTCCTAATCTAAAATTCGATACTCTTTCAATGTCTTAATAACATCTTCTGAAAACCACATTCTATGACCCCTTGTTGGAATATAGGGTATTTCTGTATACCATTCTTGTTTTTTTAGCGTAGTAACTGACATTCCTAATGCTTTAGCCAATCCTTTTTGATTCCAAGAAGGTTTTAAATATAAAGCTAAAGAATCGATATTGGCCATTATTTCTTTTACTTCTGTAGTCATATTGATCACTCCTTATTTTTTGATATAATGTAATTATATTTTTTAATAATGGTAGGTAACTTATAATGTCAAAACAATTCTCCAATTATATAAAAATTGGTATCATCTTTCTAACTATTTTTCTTTTTCTTATATACCCCATTTGGCACATTCTAAAAAAAAGATATTATGATAAAAAAAATGAAGAAAATATATTAGAAATGAAGAATATTTTGAAAGAAATAGGCGAAGAAGTAACAAAATTAGAAGAATATATTAATTCCCACTTTCTTCCAAATGTCCGTTATTCTAATAAAGAACAAAGAATAAAACATCTAATTCATGAATACAATACAGATATGTTAATTAAATTAATTAAACAGCTATGCCATGAAATGGATTACTATAATTCAGATTTTCTAGTTCTATATTCTTATTCTTCAGAAATTCAAAAACTGGATCTAGTCTCTAAACTAGAGATTGTTAACAAAATTAGAGATGAAATTGATAGAGATTATGGAAGAATCAAAATTAATCGAAAATACTCCAATTTCAAGGAAGATTATGTATATGGAATCAAACAAGCTTTTTCCATAATTACACCAAAATCTATTTGGAATATCATAAAATCGGCGTTTAAATTTATAATTATTTTCTTAATAACAGCAATATAACTTCTATGAAGATAATTATTGTTAAGATACTATCTACAATTTGAAACATTTTCTTGTTATTTGTAACTAAACTTACAATCCAAAAAAGAAAAGCTATAAAAACAGAAATAAAAAAGATAGTTGTCATTCTTCTCATCTCTTTTTTGATATAATTTGTTTATCTCCTAATGAAAGGAGGTGAATTTCCTTTTGAATAATCCAATCAAGTATCCAGAATACAAAGAACAAGGTAAGAATATTTTAACCGTTGATGCCGATGAAATGTTAATCGAATTGTATAAAATACATTCAATGAAAAAATCTGATGGTACTTTATACGAACATAGATACTTAATCGATAAGTTATCTTCGATAGCTGAGCACTTAAATTTTTGTCATGAACAAGCGTTTCAAGCTATGTCTGAATTAAAGTCTCATGAATTAGTAACCTATGTTAAAGCTTCCAATACTTTACTAATGATTAATCTGACATCCAAAGCTATTGCCTATTACGATAAAGCAGTGGGTCGCCAAATAAAAGAATGGCTATCAAAAGGATTATCTTTATTTATAAAATAATCATTCATTAAGACGGTGCCCTACGTTCCGTCTTATTTCATCTTCAATTTTTTAAAGTTTAGGTATCATCTACTCTATTACAAGCAAAACTGCTGTGAGTTCATCCTTTTCAATTCCAAAAAACCATGAATTTTCTTCTAAAAATCTAAATAATGGACTATAAGTATTCAACAATTCTTCTAATTTTAATCATTGACTCTAATATGTCGCTCTGATTTCTCCTGAGCAAAATATAGTAAGATATTTACAAGTTGTTTCTAATGGTGTTAAAGATGGCGAATATTTCGCATTAATAGCTAAAGAAGATAGCATGCATGCTACTATCAAACATGGAAGTGAAGTACTAATTCGCCGTCAACCTGTAGTAGAAAATGGAGATATTGTTGAGGTCTGCATCGATGGAGAGATTACGCTTAAAAGATTTAAACAATCAGGAGAACAAATTATGTTAATTCCTGATAATCATTCTTATGACTGCATTCTATTTTAATAGTTTATAATTTTTAATCTTTGCGCAAGAACTAAAATAAGCACTAGGAAGCCCTAGTGCTTTTGTTTTTATTTGAAGAAATCTTTCCAAGAGAAAGTAGTTTTATTATACACTTTATTATACATAGCTTTCTTTGGATCTTTAAGCATTCCTGTTCCTTTTTTACCATATCCAGGAATAACAGCTTTTTTCATTTTTCTCTTTGCATTGCTTTTCGCTCTACTAATTGGAGAACGATAAGTAGGTTTACGCATTCCAAATTTCATATAAATCCCTCTATTTCTTAGATATTCTATATCCTGCAGCTTCTGCCTCTTGTGGACTATTGAAGACAACTAAATTTTCTGAATCGCTCATTTCATTATAAAACTGACCGCCTTTAACGTGATATATTTTAGATTTTGAGTTAGCGTAAACTTTATTAGAATTAGATTGAATAGTCTTTGTTTCAACTTTAGCATTCTGATTGCTAACACTACTTTTCGTAGCCGGTGTTGTTGATGCTGTATCGTTTTGAATATAATTTTGTTTCTTATTTTCTGATTGTAATTCTTTATTTTCTTTTTGGGCTTGCTCCAAACGATTTTCTAATTCTTGTACCCTTTTTTCTTCCTGTTTTAATTCTTCCGCAACATTTTTTAAATTCCTATTTTCTGCAGACAATTTCTTATTTTCATCACTCATCTTTACAATTTCTGAATTTTTAGTGTTTAACTCATTTTCTAGGTCAGCAATCTTATTTTCTTGCTCAGATTTTTCTCCACATCCTGTCAAAAAACCTAAACTTAATAATATACCTAATCCTAAAACTATCTTTTTGTTCATTCTTTGATCCTCCTAGATAAAAAATAACAAAAAAAAGTCTCAATGTAAACATTAAAATTATTTTAAAATCATGATAATATATTTTTTAAAAAGAATTACAAGTAAAAAAATTACAGATGAAAACAGAGATACTTACGTTCAAAAGAAACTTTTTAAGAAAGTATGATTTTAGGTCTTAATTGTTATTATTATTATCATTGGAATTGTTATAGTTGAAAGCGAAAAAAAACAACCGCTAAAAATGAAAGTAGTGCTGAACAAGCTTCAAAATCTAGTGATAGCAAAGATCAAGAAAAACTATTTAATCGTGATCAAACAGTGCAATATGATGGAATGAATTTAAAAGATGAAGATATTAAATATTTAAGTGCTAAGTACGAAAATTAAAGATAAATATTATATATTTCTTAACCTTAAGATTATTAATAATGAGGTAAATATTTTTCATCATAGTATTTAGGACATTCTGAAGCTGACGAAAATAATTTAGATGTAGGGAACTTAAAAAAGGAGATTCAACATATTGAATATACTGATTATGAAGTTAAATTTATCATTAATATCAAAGAATAAAAACAAAAGAGCAAGATTTATTTTCTACTCTTTTCATATTCCTATCCCTCTCTTCTCATCCTCAAATGTCGATATAATCTGAGCTTAGAAACTCTTGTTGTTTGTTTAAGGCATCTTAATTTATATTGTTAGAAAAGCAGTAAGCTCAACAAAAACATTTTAATCTTTGTGAAAAGACTAAAATAAGCACCAAGTTTTTTTGGCGCTTTGATTTCACAAATAGAGAAAAACTTTTATAAAAATAATTTATTATACACATAAAAGCATGTGTAATATATAAACATAAGGAGGTAAAAATGGATAATAAAAGAACCCAAAGAATTCCACATTTTACTGGTACTGTTTGGAATTAAAATCTTTGAGTTCAAACTAAAATATTGAGAGTACGGGGAGACTTCTCCCCTACCTCCTATTATCCATTATAGAGAATGAAAATAAAAAAAGAAAACCCAAAAGTATGAAATGAAACTTTATATTAATTGGATCGGAATCTTTATTTTGATATTGATGGCCTTTCTATTAATTCAATTAATTTAGTATCAATTCGCAAAGTTTTATTGTCAAATATGCTACTATTGAAGATGTAGAAGAATTCGAGTATTTGTTTAAACAACGTAAAAATGAATGAAGGAAATAAAAAGACACTACTTCACTGAAAAGTAGTGTCTTTTTTTGTTTAGTTCTATGTGCGACGACGTGGAATCACTCGAATTGGTGTTCCTTCAAAGTCAAACGCTGCTCGGATTTGATTTTCTAAGAAACGTGTATAAGAGAAGTGCATTAGCTCTTCATCATTTACAAAGACAATAAAAGTTGGTGGTTTTACTGCTACTTGTGTGCAATAGAAAATCTTCAAGCGGCGTCCTTTATCGGTTGGAGTTGGATTAATCGCAATCGCATCCATAATTACATCATTTAATAAGGCAGATGGAACGCGAAGATTTTGATTCATACTTACTTTTTCAATTAATGCTGGTAATTGATTTAAACGCTGTTTCGTTTTAGCAGAAACAAAAATGATAGGCGCATAGCTTAAGTATTGGAATTCTTTACGAATATCTTCCTCAAATTCTTTCATTGTATGATTATCTTTCTCAATGGCATCCCATTTATTGACAACAATAATCATGCCTTTCCCTGCTTCATGTGCAAATCCAGCAATTCGTTTGTCATATTCACGAATTCCTTCTTCTGCATTTAAAACCATTAGGACAACATCACTACGGTCAATGGCTTTCATCGAACGCATTACGCTATATTTTTCTGTATTTTCATATACTTTCCCACGTTTACGCATTCCAGCAGTATCAATCATGACAAATTTTTGTCCTTCTTCATCTACAAAAGAAGTATCAATCGCATCACGAGTTGTTCCTGCAATATTAGAGACAATTACACGATCTTCTCCTAAAATGGCGTTGATTAAGGATGATTTCCCAACATTTGGGCGACCAATTAAACTAAATTTAATTACGCCTTCTTCTTCCTCTTCTTTTTCTTCTGGGAAGTATTGAATCGCTTTATCTAAAACATCCCCCATTCCGACACCATGAGCACCAGAAACTGGATATGGATCTCCCAATCCTAGTGCATAGAAATCATAGATATCGTTTCTCATTTCTGGGTTATCTACTTTGTTTACGACTAAAATTACTGGTTTATTTGAACGGTAAAGCATATGAGCGACAGCTTCGTCTGCGTCTGTAACATGTTCACGACCACTTGTTACAAACAAAATGACATCTGCTTCATCCATCGCGATTTGTGCTTGTTCTTTAATTTGTGACATGAATGGTTCATCACCAAGATCAATCCCCCCAGTATCAATAATACTAAATTCATGTCCTAGCCATTCTCCAGTCGCATAGATACGGTCACGTGTTACACCAGGTTCGTCTTCTACAATAGAAATACGATCTCCAGCGATACGATTAAATAAAGTTGATTTTCCAACATTTGGACGACCGACAATGGCAATCGTTGGTTTTGTCATAGTTTTAACTCCTCTCTTTATCTGCATGTACTAGTCTACCATAATTCTTTTTTCTTGGGGAGTTTTCTCGTATATTTCTCTACACATACAAAAAGTAGCATCCATAAGATGCCACTTTTCGTTACGCTAATAATTTTAAATGATTGGTTTTTTTCAAAAGTAATAAAATTACTCCACCTAATACTAAAGATAAAACTTCTCCTGCAGCTACAGTACCATAAGTCATCCAAAATGGTAGATGAGAAATGTAATATAGTTCTGCTGCCACTGCAATAGTACCTAATGTTACACATGCTCCAATAATTAACATACGTGTAAGTAGTGAAGGTTTATTTTTAGACAAATGATAACCAATAAAAAGAGCAACAAAAGTTGATCCTCCACCAATGACTACATCGACAATTCCCAGTGGAGAAAAGCAATTTGTAATCATACAACCTAAAGTTACTGCAATAATATAACGCTTATTCACTGCAACTAATAAGTTTAACATTTCTGCTAAACGAATTTGAATCGCTCCAAAGCATAAAGGTGCAGTAAATAAAGACAGTACGACATAAATTCCGGCAATTAGTGCCATTTTTGTTAATTCTTTTGTTTTGATTTTCATTTTTTCCTCTCCTTTATAAGCAATGCTTACTTCTTACTATGACCAAAGGATGATAAGTGTCATAGGGTTTTTTTAAGAGCGGTTCATCCATCCGCCATCTACAGGAATAATATCTCCATAAATATAACGAGCATCATCACTCGCTAAAAACAAAGTCACTTGAGCAATTTCTTCTGGTTCTGCGTAACGACCACAAGGGGTCTCTTTAGCGATTTCTTTAGCAATCTCTCCACCATTTAAAAAATCTTTTTGATTCATTGGAGTACGAATTGCTCCAGGAGCAATCGCATTAGCTCGAATTCCCTTTCTTGCATAATCATAGGTTAATTGCTTAGTATATCCATAAATGGCATGCTTTGAGGCGGTATAAGCAGCACCACCACCGCCAGGAATTAAACTAGCAATCGAGGCCATATTAATAATGCACCCTTTCCCTTGTGCTAGCATTTTAGGCAAACAGGCATTACACAAAAGAAAAGTTCCTCGCACATTTACCGCAAAGATGCGATCAAAAAGTTCAACAGAAGTATCTAGACTAGGAGCAAAATCATCTAAAATTCCAGCTGTATTACATAAGATATCTACTCGTTCTATCTTTTGTAATACTTTTTCTACTTCTTTTTCTTTTGTAATATCACAAAGAGAAAAAAAGAAATTTGGATGCTCTAACGGACAAGGTTGACAATCTAGCCCATAAACCATCGCTCCTTTATCTAAAAAAGCTTCTGCTTGCGCTTTTCCAATTCCAGAAGAACAACCCGTGATCACTACTGATTGATTATAAAATGATGGATTAGTCATGAACTTCCGCCCAATCTGTAGCTAATACATCACAACTTGTGGGTTCCCAAACGCTAAAGGCTTCGTCTTCTGTTTTGATTACAAAATAGGGATTCATTGTTTCCCCGTGATAAGTAGTTGCTGGAACTAACTCCACCCATAATTCTGTACCTTCCCAATTTGTACGAACCATTTTTTTGCCTGCTTTTAATCCAGGTAACATTTCTTCAAAAGTCATTTTATTCCCTCCTTTCTTTTCTGTCTTCTCTATTATAACACAAAAAGAGATGAGCTAACGCTCATCTCTTCCTTATTCTCATCTCTATTTCTATTTATCTAATACTGTGAATACTTCTTTGCTTGCTGTAACGTATAATGGATGACCATCTTTCTTTTCATTAATTTCAAAGCGTGGTTCTCCAGAATGAGCATGAGCTAATCCAACAATTTTCAATTGTTTTCCAGCATGATATTCATCCATGCGATTTTGATCATCAAATTCTGCTGCAGAATAAACCGTTACAGGAACTTTTGCTTCAATTTCTTTACCTACTAGGCATTCGCATTGATAGTAAGTAGAAGCTAACAAGTTACGGTCAGCTAAAACCCACGTTCCTTCTTTTGTTTCTAAAGCAGCACGGTGTCCTTCACAACTATGGATACCTTTCAATTGTAATAATTGACCTGTTTCATAAGTTCCTTTTTCTTTTGTTAATTCCGCATCTTCATAGAAAGGAATTGTATCCAATACCTTCACTTCATAAGGTGCTTTTTTATAAAATGCATCGCAAACACGGGCATTAACTAAAGAATGAATGTTAAATCCATTTTCACAATGACCTTCTGTTACATGTACAGGTAAAGCAGATACATGACTATCCTCTGTAAATTCATGCATTCCTGGATTGTGGAACAAATGATTTTCAATATGATGTGCTTCTTCATTAGGTTCAATTGCATCTACAACATCAAACATATTTAAGTCTAACATTGCTTTTTTCATTACGTTTTTCTTAATACGTAAACCGACACGTTCTACTCCGTTTTCACGTAAAACACGTACAAAATGATTTACACCATTACGCATGGTAGGCATTGTTTCTGCTTCGACTTCTACGAAGAACCATTGTTGATTTTCTACACCTAATCCTTCAGCACGTTTGTAATAACGAACTGCTTCATCGCGTGCATCATGTTCTTCTGTAGAGTTGAAAGTTGCACTTATCCCAAAAGGTAATCCTACACTTTTCAAACCTTGAATGATTTCTTTTTCAGCATGAGTTTCATGATCTAATCCATCTTGGATAGGAACAATTACATAAGAAACTTCTTCTGCTAGTTTGTGATAATCAATAGATGCGACTCCACTTTTTGGTAAAACAATAAATTCTTTCTTTTCCATTTTTATAATCCTTCTTCCTTTAAAAACACTACCAACGAAACACTACATTGTCTTTACAACAATAACATCACATCTTGCATCCGCAACAATTGCTTTTGCAGTACTACCGATAAAGATTTTATCCATTAAAGAAGTCTTTGTAGTCTTCCCAATCACAATTACATCAATCCCTAGTTCATCAGGAATTTCTCTTGCTAACATTTTGTGTGGATTTCCTACTTGGACTTCAGCGACAAAACTCTTCACTAGTAATTTTAAATCTGGGTGACGAGCAATAATCTCAGCCAAGTCTTTCTCTGCTTTTTCATAATCCGATTCGATGATTGCATCTTCGTTAATTGCTCCTAAGGTTCCAGGATAATCAACGATTGTCTCTACATAAACATTAGAATCTTCATGGATAATTTCTTTTGCTGCTTCCATAACAGCATCAGACATTTCAGATCCATCAATGGCAATCAATATATTTTTATATTTACTCATTGTCATCTCCCCCTTACAACTTCATTATAGCGAGTTTGTTAGTAAAAAGAAAAAATAATGACTTTTTAAGTGAAAAAGACACATCTTTACAGATGTGTCTTTCTTTCTATGCTTTACGCATAATCCCAAAACCTAATGTTTTTTCACCAGTATGCGTACCAATAACATTTCCTAAATCTACAATACGAACAGGGTATCCTGTTTTTTCTTCTAAAATTTTAGCATAATCTGCTGCTCGATCTTCAATATTTGTATGAGCAATCCCAATCTCAGGTACCCAACCTTTCATCTTGTATAATTCTAATTCTTCCAATACTAAATCAATAGCTTCTTTATATGCTTTTTTCGCTGTACGTACTTTTTTGAAAAGAACGATTTTGCCCTCTTCATCAAATTTCAAAATCGGTTTGATTTGTAATAAACTTCCGATTAAAGCAGTACCATTGCTCAAGCGTCCAGTACGAACTAAATGTTGTAAATCATCTACTACTAAGTAAATACATTGAGCAATACGCATTTTTTCTAACCAATCTAAAATACTTGCTGCATCTTCTCCTGTTTTTGCTTTTTCTACAGCAGAATCCACCATTGCTCCCATTGGTAGACTCGTAGATAAGGAGTCAAAAATGTGTACTGGAATTGGACTTAAATCATCGATATTTGCTTTTAATGTATTGCAAAATCCAGAAATCCCAGATGAAATATGAATACTAATTACTTCATCATATCCTTCTTGCGCTAATGATTCATAAATATTTGCCATTTCCCCAATACTTGGCTGAGCGGTACTTGGAAAATTCTTTGTATGCTTTAATTTTTCATAATATTCCGCAGGTGCCAAATCATTTTGCTCTACTCCGTCAATAATTAATGGGACTGTTACTACACGTAAACAATCACTATTTTTTGTTTCTTCTTTTAGAACAGCTGTACTATCTGTTACAATTGCAATTTTCAAAGTATTCCCTCACATTTCTTAAGCCAAATCATGCATTCTTGTACTTGCTCTGCTATTGTTTTTTTCTTTTGTCTTAAAGTATACGTAGCTACCTCCTCATATAAAGGTAAACGTGCTTGATACTTTTTTTGTAATTCATCTTTTGTACTTTGTAAAAATAAAGGACGCTTTCCATCATCATAACGTTTCAAACGATGATAAATTAAAGAAAAAGAATTTCGTAAATAAATTACCGTTTGTTTTTTTAAAAATAAACGATTTTCCTCTCTTTCAATAATTCCACCACCTGTAATGATGATTGTATCCTCTGTTTTTTCTTCTGTTTGATGTAATAATTCGGTTTCTTTCTCTCGAAAAGCTGGAAATCCATATTTTTCTACATAATCATTGATACTCATTTTTTCTTGCTCTTCGAAAACTTGATCTAGGTCATACACTGCCCAACGTAATTTTTTCGCTAAGCGAGAGCCAATGCTAGTCTTCCCTACTCCCATAAAACCGACTAAGTAAATTTTCTTTGCCATTATTCATCTCAACTCTTCTATTATATCATAACTTATAAAAGAACAGAGTGTTCTTCTAGATGATTTCTAAAAAAAAGAAATATCTCTTTTATTTTAAACCTTCGTTCTTGCAAATTCTAGCAAATATAGAATAATCGTGTAAATTAATAACAAAATAATTAAAAATGTGGTATATTATGTTAGACATCATGATTTGTCTAACATTGGAGGGTAACTGTATGAAAAGTAGTAGTATTAAAGTTGACAATGTATATCAATGTACATCTCCACTACTAAAAAACAATTTTTCAGCCAAAGTAATTAATAAACTCGATCATTCTTGTATCGTTGAAATGACTGATGTAGCTAAAGAAGATGAAAATGTGGCCAAAGAATTACAATACAAAACGGTCGTCAATTTCCAAAATTTTAAAGAAAAATAGGAGAAGGAATTCCTTCTCCTATTTTTTGTTATTTTGTTTAACCGCATCAATAATCGTAGAGATTTCTGCCAAAGCTCCTTTTCCTGTAACTCCACAAGCCAATTCCCCAGAACGAGGTTCAATTTCTTGATATCCGTCCTCTTTTAATTGTTGGAGATTTCTTTGCACAGCTGGATTTTGATACATTACAGTATTCATTGCAGGAGCAATATATTTGGCCGTGCGTTGAGGAACTGCTAATGCCATCGTCGATAGTAGATCATCAGCAATGCCATTGGCTAGTTTTCCAATAATATTTGCACTTGCTGGTGCAATGACAAAAACATCACAGGTTTGAGCAAAAGTAATGTGTTGAATTTCAGAGGGATTTTCTTCTTCCATCATAGAAATCCCTACTTCTTGTTTTGAAAGAACCTTAAGAGTTAAAGGAGAAACTAATTCTGTCGCATGTTGAGTCATAATGACCTTTACTTCATGCCCTTCCTTAGTCCATTGTCTTACTAAATCACAAACTTTATAAGCAGAAATACTTGCCGATATTCCTAATAAAATTTTCATTTTATTTCCCCTCTTTGTTTAGCAATTGTAGAAAATAGTTGTTCTACCAATTCTTGTTTTGTTTGTGCAGTCGCTAAAATTTTTCCTTCATGAACAATATCTGCTTGATGTTTTGTTTCAGAAATTTCCGATAAATTATTAATTACAACTAAATCACTTTTCGCTGCTACTTCCTGTGCTTTTGCTTTTTGGATTAGTTCATCCTTTGTTGCATCGACTAAAAGTTTAAAACCAACTAAGAATACATCTTTTTGCCATTGTTTAATTTCTTGAATGACTTTGGGTGCTTTTTCTAATTTCAACCAAAGCACTTCCTCATCTGAAGAAATTTTACTTCCTTGCAATAATTGTTGATCTTGATTATAAGCTCCTGCTACAAAATAATCACTCACTGCCATCGTATGGATGACAATCTCAATGGTATTTTGTTCTAAAATTTTTTTCAACGTGGTTTGTAAGTCTAATACACCTTGAATACGATGGACTTGCACACAAGAAGGTAAAGATTCTAGTAAAGCAGAATCTACAGTAGTACTTACTACAACAATGACTTGATAGCCTAATTGTACTGCTTTTTTAGCACAAAGAATTCCTAGTTTTCCTGTTGCTTGATTTCGAATCTCTCTTACAGAATCAATCGGTTCACTTGTTCCTCCTAAAGTAATTAGAACGATTTCTTGTTTCATTAAATAATCTCCTCCGCTTCATTTTGCGGTAAAACTTGAGCAGAAATAATTTCTCCTTCTACTTTTTCATCAATCATCATCGTTCCATTGCTTTCTCGTTGATGATTACGAATATTTTCAACTTCTACTTTAGCAATATAACCATTTTTTGTTTCATAAGTAACCACTTCATTTTCTTGAATCGGTGCAGCATACACTAAGAAATGAGGTTGGCTCTTAATTTTTTTCAAAACTAAAATTCCTCGTTGTGCTCTTTTCTGAATCGGAATTTCTAATAATGGCATTTGTTTCATCGCGCCACGTTGCGTTACCGTTACTAGAGATGTAGATAAAATGCCTTCATCTTCCATTACAAAAGCAGATACTAAATCATCTCCATCTTTTAAATTTATTGCTTTAATGCCACTAGCTTTTGTTTTTGTTAAAGCAATTTCTGTGGTAGGATACGCTAAACTATATCCTAGATGAGTAAACAGATATAAAGTAAAGTTTTTTTGTTGTGAAAGACTAGTTACCCAAAGGAAAGATTCATTCTCTTCTTTCCATTTATAGCAAATTTGCGCTTTTGTTCGATAGGTACGCCAAGGACGTAATTCTTCCCAACTCATTTGTTTAACTAGTCCTTGACGGGTAACAAATAATAATCGTTCTTCAATTGGCAAACTAGTAAAATGGAAGACATATTGAATTTCTTCCTCTTCTTCTAAATTACTAATACTTTCTGTAATATGATCTCCAACTTCTTTCCATTTGGTATCAATCACTTCATAAACAGGACGATAAATCATTTTCCCTTTATTTGTTAACAGATATAAGAAGTCTCTTGTATTCACTTCTTCCATAAAAATAAAGTCATCTTCTTCTCGTTTTCCGCAAGCAGTTACTCCACCAGAGGATTGGACACTACGTAAACTACTACGTTTCAAATAACCGTTTTTCGTAATTGCAACCATGGTATTTTCAGAAGGAATTAATTGTTCCTCTGTAATGGTTAACTCTGCAATTTCTGCTTCAATTTTTGTTTTACGCTCAGAAGCATACTCTTTAATGATTTGTTTCCATTCTTTAACAAGTACTTTTTCTAATTCTTTCTCATCTTGCATAATTTTTTCTAGTTGTTGCAATTCTTTGGTTAATTGCTTTTGCTCTTTTTCCAACGTAGTTACATCTGTATTCGTTAAACGATATAATGGCATCACAATAATTGCTTCAGCTTGTACTTTAGTAAATGAAAAATCAGTCACTAAGTGCTCTTGAGCTTCTTTACGATTTTTACTACCACGAATCATCGCAATAATTTCATCTAAAATACTTAAAGCTCGAATTAACCCTTCAACGATATGTAGACGATGTGCTTTCTTTTCATGGTCAAAAGCAGTGCGTTTATAGATTACTTCTTTACGATGCTCAATATAAGCAGATAAAATTCGTTTTAATCCTACTTGAACGGGACGTTGGTGATCAATAGCTACCATATTAAAGTGATAATTGATCTGTAAATCCGTATTTTTAAATAAATAGTTTAAAATATTCTCTGCTTCTGCATCTTTTTTTAGTTCTACAACGATTCTTAATCCAGTACGATCGGTTTCATCGCGAACTTCCACAATGCCATCAATTTTCTTTTGTAAACGAATTTCATCTATTTTTTTAACTAAGTTTGCTTTATTTACCTCATAAGGGATTTCAGTGACTACAATTTGTGTCCGATTGCCTTTCCCTTTTTCAATCTCTGTTTTGGCACGTAAGATAACTTTTCCTTTTCCTGTTTCATAAGCTTTCTTTAATTGCTCTTTTCCCATTAAAATTCCACCCGTTGGGAAATCAGGTCCAGGAATATAATTCATTAATTCATCTACTGTCGCGTCTGGATGTTTTAAAAGATAAATCAATCCTTCGATAACTTCTTTTAAATTGTGCGTTGGAATTTCTGTCGCATATCCTGCAGAAATTCCAGTAGAGCCATTAATTAATAAATTAGGAAATTTTGCTGGTAATACTGTAGGTTCTTTTGCTGTATCATCAAAGTTCCAAACCATATCTACGGTTTCTTTATCAATTTCTGTTAATAACTCACTGCTCAACGCAGATAAACGAGCTTCTGTATAACGCATCGCCGCAGCAGGGTCTCCATCCATACTTCCGTTATTCCCGTGCATTTCAATTAATGGCTCACGTAATTTCCAATCTTGACTCATACGGACCATAGCTTCATAAATACTGCTATCTCCATGTGGATGATAATTCCCCATAATATTTCCGACAGCTTTAGCAGACTTACGGAAACCTTTATCAAAAGTATTACCATCTAAAAACATCGCATATAAAATACGGCGCTGTACAGGTTTCAACCCATCGCGAATATCCGGTAACGCTCGCTCTTGAATAATATATTTTGAATAACGACCAAAACGATCGCCCATAACTTCTTCTAATGTTTTTTCTTTAATGCCACTATGATGCATTGATATTTCGCTCCTCTTAATTAATCTAAATCTCCTTGTTGGTCATCTAAAGTAAAAGAAACATTTTTTTCAATCCATTCTCGGCGTTTTTCTACTTTATCTCCCATTAAAGTAACGACTTGTTTTTCTGCTAGTACTGCATCTTCAATTTTCACACGAATTAACGTTCTTGTTTCAGGATCCATCGTCGTTTCCCATAATTGTTCTGCGTTCATTTCACCTAATCCTTTATAACGTTGTAAGTGATAATTCTTCTTAATCCCAATCACTTCTTTTAATTCTTCTTCCGTCCAAGCATAAGCAATTTTTTTCTCTTTTTTAACCGTCCACTCCACTTTGTATAACGGAGGAAGGGCAATATATACTTTTCCTGCTTCCAATAAAGGACGCATATAACGATAAAAGAAAGTTAATAATAGAATTTGAATATGGGCTCCATCTGTATCCGCATCGGTCATAATGATTACTTTGTCGTAATTACTTTCTTCAACATTAAAATCATTTCCTACACCAGCACCGATGGTATAAATCATTGTATTAATTTCTTCATTCTTTAAAATATCTGCTAATTTAGCTTTCTCTGTATTAATGACTTTTCCACGCAGCGGTAAAATCGCTTGGAATTTGCGATCTCGTCCTAATTTAGCAGATCCTCCTGCTGAATCCCCTTCGACTAAGTATAGTTCATTTTTTGTTGTATCCTTTCCTTGCGCAGGAGTTAATTTTCCAGAAAGAGATGTTTCTTTTCCTTTTTTCTTCTTCCCATTACGACTTTCTTCTCGTGCTTTACGGGCAGACTCACGTGCATCACGAGCACGAATCGCTTTTTGGATAATCGTTTGAGCAATCGAAGAATTTTCTTGGAAATAATACATTAACTCTGTACTTAATAAACGATCAACAATCGTACGGGCGATTGGGGTTCCTAATTTTCCTTTCGTTTGACCTTCAAATTGTAGTAAAGCTTCTGGAATACGAACAGAAATAATCGCTGTCAATCCCTCACGTACATCGGTACCTTCTAATTTTTTATCTTTTTCTTTTAAAAGGCCACTACGTTTTGCATATTCATTGATAGTTTTCGTTAATGCTCCTTTCATTCCAGCTTCATGTGTTCCTCCATCTTTGGTTCGCACATTATTAACAAAAGAAAGGACCTGCTCATTATAACCATCATTATATTGTAAAGCACAATCTACTTCGATTCCTTCTTCTGCGACAGAAAAATCTAAAATAGGAGAAATCGTCTGTTTTTCCTCATTTAGATATTCCACAAATTGCTTAATTCCTTCCTCATAACAGAATCGTTCAATTTGTTCTTTGCCAGGAGTTTGGTCTTCAATTTGAATCGTTACTCCTTTTAAAAGGAACGCCGCTTCTCGTAACCGCTGTGCCAATGTGTCAAAAGAAAAATGAGTGGTACTAAAAATTTTATCATCAGGTAAAAAATGGACAGTGGTTCCATTCGGTTCTTCGCATTTTCCTTGACATGTTAATTCTTGAATGGGTTTTCCTCCATCTTTAAAGGCTTGATAATATTTTTCCCCTTCACGCACAACGGTAACTTCTAAAAAACTAGAAAGAGCATTGACTACGCTAGCTCCTACCCCATGGAGCCCTCCAGAAGATTTATAAGCTCCAGTATCATTAAATTTTCCTCCTGCATGTAAAACAGTGAAAATCACTTCAATCGTTGACTTACCAGAAGGATGCATTCCTGTTGGCATGCCGCGCCCAAAGTCACGTACGGTGACACTATGATCAGGATGTAATTGAACTTGAATTTCATTTCCATATCCAGCTAAGATTTCATCAACGGCATTATCAACAATTTCATACACTAAGTGATGTAATCCACGGCTATCTGTGGAGCCAATATACATTCCTGGACGTTTTCTTACTGCTTCTAATCCTTCTAATACTTGGATCGAAGAATCATTATATTCATTTTGAATTTTTTTTGACATACCTTGTATTCCTCTCGATCTTTTGATAACAAAATTTATTCTAACATAAAATACTATTTCTTCTACTATTCTTTAGATAATTTATTAGGATTCTCTTGCTCTTTTCTTACAAAAAATAGAAGAAATGAAAATCTCTCTTGCATCTTAAAAACACTATGATATAGTAAAAAAGAACAATGAATAGGAGAATAAGCATGAAAATTATATTACTTTTTATTGTTGCTTACTTATTAGGTTCTATTCCTTCTGGATTATGGATTGGAAAATTTTTCTTCCATATTGATTTAAGAAAACATGGTAGCGGAAATATGGGAACCACGAATACCTTTCGTGTATTGGGAAAAAAAGCAGGATTTGTAGTATTTATTTTAGACGTAGCTAAAGGAACTATTGCGACTTTACTACCTACTTTTTTCCATATCACTACAATCAATCCACTTTGGTTTGGTGTTTGTGCAATCATCGGACACACTTTCCCTATTTTTGCTCACTTTAAAGGAGGAAAAGCAGTAGCAACAAGTGCTGGAATGTTATTAGGGTACGCCCCTCATTTCTTCCTAGTCGCTTTTTTATTATTTATTACCATTATCTATCTTACTTCGATGGTCAGTGTAGCCAGTATTTTATGTATGATTATGGTATCTATTGGTAGTTTTATTTTTCCAAAATATGTACCTTGGATTCTACCACATTTTAATTCTTTATTTTCAACGATTGCGATTGTTTTAACTATTTTTATTATCTATCGCCATCGCGATAACATTAAACGTATTATGAACGGAACAGAAAATAAAGTCTCTTTTGGATTAGGATATAAAAAAGAAAAGAAAAAATCATAAAAAAAAAGCAACTTGTAATAAGTTGCTTTTTTTATATTCCAATCGTAGAAATTATTCTACTTCTTGAATTTTCATTAAGTTTGTAGTTCCTTGTTCACCTACACCAGCTGTCACAATAATTGTGTCGCCTTCTTTAGCAAATCCTGATTCTTTTGCTACTTCGTTAGCTAATGCGAACATTGCATCTGTATTTGATGGATGTTCTTTCACTTGTGGGTAAACACCCCATGTTAATGCTAATGAACGAGCTTTTTGTTCAGAGAATGTTAACGCTACGATGTAAGCATTTGGACGGTATTTAGAAATTTTACGAGCTGTATAACCTGAAACTGTTGCTGCTACAATTGTTTCGATACCTGTATTTTTCGCTGTATGTACTACTGAACGACCAATTGCTTCAGTGATATCATTTTTATCTCCTGGTAATGAGAATTTATTAATACCCATTTCTGCAATTGCTTCTTCTGTACGTTCTGCAATACGAGCCATTGTTTGAACAGTGATTACTGGGTAGTCCCCTGCAGCTGTTTCTCCAGATAACATAATTGCATCTGTACCATCGTAAATAGCGTTCGCTACGTCTGTTACTTCCGCACGTGTTGGACGTGGGTTACTTTGCATTGAGTCTAACATTTGTGTAGCTGTTACGACTGGTTTACCTAATTCGTTACATTTTTTAATTAACATTTTTTGAACTGAAGGTACATTTTCTACAGGAATTTCAATACCCATGTCACCACGAGCGATCATTAATCCGTCAGATACAGCTAAGATTTCATCAGCGTTATCAATACCTTCTTGGTTTTCAATTTTAGGGATGATTTGAATATGTTGTCCGTTATTTTCTTCTAAGATTTCACGGATAGCTAAAACGTCGCTAGCACGACGAACAAAGCTGGCAGCGATAAAGTCGATACCTTGTTCAATACCAAAGCGGATGTCGTTTGCGTCTTTTTCTGTTAAAGCTGGTAATTTAATAGAAGCGTTTGGTACGTTAACCCCTTTTCTATTTTTCAAAATACCTTCATTTTGAACTTCACAAACGATTTCGTTGTTAGCGTTGTCTAATTCTTGAACTAATAAGTCAATTAATCCATCGTCTAACATGATATGCATACCAGGTTCTACGTCATTGATTAATCCTTCGTAAGAAACTGAGAATTTTTCACGAGTTCCTTCTACTTCTGTCATTGATACACGTACGATGTCACCAGTAGAGAATTCTACTTTTCCATCTTTCATTAAGTGTGTACGGATTTCAGGACCTTTTGTATCTAATAATAAAGCAACACGTTTTCCTGAAATTTCCATTGCTTTACGGATATTTTGGATACGATTTCCTTGTTCTTCATGATCACCGTGTGAGAAGTTTAAACGGCAAACGTTCATACCAGCGTTCATTAATTCAACTAATGTATCTACAGATTCTGAAGCTGGTCCAATTGTACAAATGATTTTTGTTTTTTTCATAGACATTTCTAATGTTCCCCCAAAATTAATTTGAAATTTCTTGATTTAATTGATATAAACTCATGTCTGGATGATGTTTATCGTTTTCTAATGTTTCGATGATATCGTTGGCAACGATTTTGTTATCTTTAATACCAACGCAAAGTCCACCTTTACCTTCTAATAATAAATCTACAGCGTAAGCACCTAATTTAGAAGCTAATACACGGTCGCGAGCTGTTGGTGTACCACCACGTTGTACGTGACCTAATACAGTTACACGTGCATCAAAATCACCATGTTCTGCTAATTTCTTAGCGAATTCATCTCCGCTCATTACACCTTCAGCTAACATGATAATGCTATGTTTTTTACCACGTTCTTGACCATCTTTTAGACGTTTAGCTACATGAGCCATGTCAAAGTCATGTTCTGGGATGATGATGTCATCGGCACCACCTGCAACACCTGCCCATAAAGCGATGTCACCAGCACCACGTCCCATTACTTCGATGATAAATGTACGTGTATGTGATGTTGCTGTATCACGGATACGGTCTACAGATTCTAATACTGTATTGATTGCTGTATCAAATCCGATAGTAAAGTCTGTTCCTGGAATATCATTATCAATAGTTCCTGGTAAACCAATTGTTGGGTAACCATGTTCTGTTAAGCGCATAGCACCATGGTAAGAACCATCTCCACCGATAACTACTAAAGCATCGATATTGAATTTTTTCAATTGTTCAATTCCTTTTAATTGTCCTTCGCGTTGAGCGAATTCTGGATAACGTGCAGAATATAAGAATGTTCCTCCACGTTGGATTTTATCGCCTACATCAGCGATATCTAAACGATGAATATCTCCTGCTACTAATCCAGCATATCCATAGTTAATTCCATATACTTCTAATCCTTCGTACATTGCTTTACGAGCAACCGCACGAATTGCAGCGTTCATACCTGGGGCATCTCCGCCACTTGTTAAAATAGCGATACGTTTCATTTTGTTCACCTCTCACTTTTTTTCGGCTTTCATAATCATGAAAATAAATGTAAATCATTTCAAGCCTCTCACTTTTCCTATTTTAACATTTTTGGCCGTACTTGTCTTTACCTATTTTTTTATATTTTTAAATTTTTTCATTTTCCTTCATTTTCACTCATTGTTTTTTCACGTTTTCCTCACCTAAGTTATTTTGCAAATCTTGGATCATATCTGGATTTCCATTACACCAATAAATTTCTGGTAATAAATGTCCTTGATTTTGATCTATCGGAACGATAATAACTGGTAAATATCCAGGATTAGATTGTAATAGACGATAGATAGGATACAATGAAGCTTTTATATTTACTCGCAAATACAATTTTTCTCCCTTTAATGCAGTTAATAAATCTTCATACTGCCATAATTTTTGCAAGATAACTTTTTTCCCATATTGATTTACTTGCCAATATCCATGAACAAGTAAAATATTTTCTTCCTTTATATAGTGCTGATAACGTAAATATTCTTGAGTGAAAATGGTTGCTTGAAATGTATTCCCTTCTACATCTTCCATTGTTAACATTGCCATTTGTTCTTTTTTCTTTGTTCTAATTTCTTTTACTTCTTTAATCCAGGCTAAAAAACGTAGTTCATATTTTTGTTGAGAAAGAGGTTGTATTTGTAATCTCTTCAAGTTATCAACAGCTTGTGTTAAAGGTAAAGATTGTAAATACATACCTAAATATTTTTTTTCTTGTAACGCATTATAGAAAAAATTTTCTTCTTTAGTGATTGTTTCTTCTTCTAAAGTTAGTCCAATCCCATATTTCATTTTAGTAATACAAGAAGGTAATTCTTCTATTAATTGTGCCCTTGAAGCATGAAAATCGTCCAAAGCTCCACTATAGATAAGTGCTTCTCCCACAGAAACTTGTTGTGCTTCAGGAATTACACTTAACACTTCCTCTAATGAATGATACTTTCCTCTTTCTTTTCGTGTATCTACTATTTTTTGCGCTAAATTTTGAGAAACTCCTTTAATACGAGAAAGTCCTAGGCGAATTCCATTTTTATCTAGTGAATTTTCAACTATACTTTCATTAATATCTGGACGTAATAGATGAACTTGGAAGAATTTCCATTCTTCTTTAATTGCATCTAATGATTTTCCTTCATTTAATTCTAGCCAAGCGCTATAAAACGCCAAAGGATAATGTACTTTTAAATACATTAAGCGATAAGCAAAAATAGAATAGGCAATGGCATGAGATTTATTGAAACCATATCCAGCAAAAAGGGCAATACGATCAAAAATCTTTTTTGCATTTTCTCTAGAGTGACCCATTTTTTCAGCATGCTCAAGAAAAGGTATTTCTTCTTGTTTCATGGCTGCTTCTTCTTTCTTGCTCATCACTCGGCGTAGATGATCTGCTTCTAATAAAGTATAATTGGCATATTTTTGTGCTACCTGCATCACTTGTTCTTGATAAATCATCAACCCATAAGATTCTTGTAAAATTGCCTGAAATTCCGGAGCAATATGATAAGGTTTTCTTCCTTCTCTACGAGCGATAATTTCATTTTGAAATTGACTTGGTCCTGGACGATACAGAGCATTTACTAAGGATAATTCTTCAATTGAAGTCGGTTTAAATCGTTGCAATAGTGATTTCATACCAAAGGATTCAAATTGAAAAATTGCTTCTGTCCATCCTCTGGCAAATGCTTGGTAGGTTTTTTCATCATTTAAAGGAATATTTTCTACAATAAAAGAAGAAGGTAAATAAGAAAGAATTTTTTCTAAAAAAGTAAGATTACGCAAACTTAAAAAATCTACCTTTAAAAAACCAAGACTTTCTAGTTGCTTCATTGGCCACTGCGTACATAAGACACCCTCTTCTAAAGCTTCTGTAGGAATCATCGTTAATAAAGAGCGATTGGTAACGATCATTCCTGCAGCATGGACACTCGCATTTTTTGGTAAATCTTGTAGGCGACAAGCATAACGATAAATCATCTTATTTTTTTCAGAGCGATTGACATATTGACGAAAATAAGGAGAAGTTTCATAAATTTCTTCTAATTTCCAATGATGATGGCGATTCTTGGCTTCACATTCACGAATTCGTTCTAACCACTCATTTTGTTCTAATAATGAATTTCCACAAGCCTTCGCTACATCGCGAATCACCTGTTTTGCCTTAAAGGTATTAAAAGTAACAATCCGTGCTACATTTTCATAGCCATATTTTTGTACCATGTATTGATATACTTCATTTCGTCGATTATCTGGAAAATCTAAATCAATATCAGGATACCCTTGTCGGTTTTTATTTAAAAAGCGCTCAAAAAGAAGATGATAAACTAGTGGATCAATGTCAGTAATTCCCAATACATAAGCCACTAAAGAACCTGCTGCTGATCCTCTTCCTGGAGTTGTTTTAATATTCTCTGCTCGACAAAATGTTAATACATCCGCGATGATTAAAAAATAATCTGAAAAATGTAGTTCCGTAATCACTTTCCATTCATGATATAATCGTTCTTCATAAGTTTGATTCCATTGTGGAATTCGTTTTTTTCCTTCTTGACACCAAGCCCATAAAAGTTCTTCTGACTTTTGTCCATTTAAAGTTGGAAAAGTTGGGAAAAGTTCTTTAGGTACAGAATAAGATAGAGTATGAGTAGATAAAAATTGTTTTTGATTTTCTAAGGCTTCTTCCCATCCTTGATTTCGATAAAATTGAATCCATTTTTCTTTTGGCCAAAGAAATTCGCTCTCTTTCATTTCACGTTTAGCATAAGGATGATTTTGTTTCATTCGTTCTAAAACCACCCCTAATTCTGCATCTTCTTCTGTAAAAAAAGTACTACTTTGACAAGCAATGATTGGCCATGTATTCCATTCTAAAAAAGAATGTAATGCTTCATAATTTTCGTTCTGACTTGCTGCAATGCCTAAAAAAGGAAGACTACCAAAAATATCTTCATAATAAATATGTAATTGACGAATAGCATCAATTTGATTTTGTCCTAATAAAGAGAAAAACTCACCACGAACCATAGGACAAATTACAATATAGTCTTCACTCTTTAACGAAGCATATTGGTCTAATGAGACTAGTCCTAATTGACTTCGTTGTTCACTTAATAAGAAAAGTTGTTGTAATCCAGTCAAATTTTTAGCTAAAAATAGAAGTTCATATTCTTTTTCATCCATTCCTATATAGGTTAACGTCATCCCTAATAAAGGGGTAAATTTTTCTTTTTCGGCTAATTTTAACCACTCATAAGCTCCATATAAATGATCTTTATCTGTTAATGCAATGGCTGAATATCCATATTCTTTATGTACTTCTATGATTCGCTCTAAGGACTGTGGACTTTCTAAAAAGCTATAACTTGAAAAATTTTGTAAACTACCAATCATTACCTTCTTCCTTTCTGTTCTATTTATGGATTTCATTTTATCATATTATAAAAAGAGGGACTATTTCTCTTTCTTTCCTTTTGTTAATTTTATGTTATACTTAAAAAGAAAGAAGGGAAAAGTATGCGCTATTTAGTAATCTTATTCTGGTCTTTAATTTTAGGCCAAGTCGTTGGATTTATTGGTGCTAAATTAACAATGAATGCCTATGCATTTATTCCAACAGTAATTGCTTCTATTGTTGTCGCTCTTATTGTTATGTTAATTGATGCAATTGCTATTCCAACACCAAAAAAACAGTAAAAAAAATCCTTACTAATTATCTAGTAAGGATTCTTTTTTTACAAAATATCTCTACATATTCAAACTTTTAAAAAATTTATAAGCAAATAGAGCTTTCAGTGCTATTTTTTCAGAAATAATATTTTCACTATATATTCCGGCATTTACCATTTTTTGACATAATGATAAATCTCCCAAATCATTTCTATACATACCATCATTTTTTTCAAAATTACTATAAATTTTAGATATTGGTTGTTGATCGAAGAATAATTCTAAAATTTTTAAAATTGAGTTATTTGCGTTTTTTATTCTTCCTACCAAGTCCTCTTGTTCCAGATTTGTTGTAGAGAGAATCTTATGTTTTTTCAAAATATTCATCAATTGGTAGTTTATATTATTTAAAGATAAAATAACAACCTCTGAATAATAACCTTGACTATAGAGATAATACAAACTTAAATCTGATTCAGAAAATATATCTATAAATTGTGTCTCTGAGCATAGTTCTTTTTGTAAAGCATAAAATAATTCATCATCTAACATCTGTAATATAGAAGTAGCCATCCCTTTATTATTTTCTAATATTTTTAACAACGTTAGTATGTGAGTGTTTAAACTTGTTGGTAAATTCCATAAAGGAATATACCAATCAATTTTATATAAATTAGTAATAAAGTTTTGATATTGATACATAGTTATTGCTGAAAATGAAGTTGCATTTTCTGAGGAGCTAGACATTGTTATTACACTCTTTAAAATATCTGCAATTATTTTTATACTTTTATTTATTTTTTTATTTATTTCTTCTTCTTGTTTAGATACAAATATCTCATCTAAAAATTCTTTATGCGAATAAAAATTATCTTCATTGTTAGAATCCAATTCTATGGAGATAATATCATTTTGATTATTCATAGATGAAATATTTTTCTTCGAAGCAATTTTTAATTTTTTTTCTTCAAAGATAGAACTTATTTTTTTTGAAGTTTGGTTAATTTTTTGCTGAATCACTTTTTTTTCTTCATTATTAATAATGTAATATAAGCAAATATAAGATAATTCCCCTTCTTTAATCTCATTATTTAAAACGGATAAAGATTTTGCTTTCCATAGATCTTTATATACATCTATCCTTACTTTATCAAAATGATAAGTAATAATTCCTTGTTTTCCCTCTGTATAAATAGAATATGAAATATCGCCATTATTGAATATACTTATTTTATTACTTATATTGTATGATTCTAATTCATTAAGATAATCGTTAACTACATCATCTAATGTCGTATATCTTTTTTTATCTATAGTAATATTGTTTTCTAATATATAACAATCAACAATTCCTATGTGATTTTCGATATCTTTTTTTATAATATTTCTAGATAATTCTCGCAATGCATTTTTTAATTTAGGAAAATCTTGTATACATTCTAAAGTTAGTTCAATTTTTGTTAACATCAACTTCTCCTTTTATCTGTAATTTATATCAGTAAATGAAGGCCCATTAGCTTTTTTATCATTAAATGTAATACCAAATTCTTCTTCAACCGTATTCAATGGTATATATTTTGTCATTCCATCTACCATTCGAATAATACAATACTTTTCTTCATTTCTAATAATGTATCCTTCTATAGAAAGGATCAGCCCTTCATTTATATACGTACTATTATCCACTTTTATCAGTTTCATCATTTTCCTCCTTCTAAAAATATATATCTTAATAAAAAAGAATTCAGAAATTAAGCTGAATTCTTTTTTTGATATTAATCATTACTTTTCATTCTTCTCATTTTTATTAGTATTTTTAGCTTTCCATAGTAATAAAAACACTAAAGATAATAACATAATTACAACAGACGTAATAAAAATATGATGTAATCCATTATACATAATAGAACGTAAAGATTGTAAAATACCCGTTGGAACATTGTGTACTTCTTGTACATTCATAAATCTATTTAAATCTTCTTGATGAATTTGAGGATATTTTGTCATTTCACTATTCATACTCATATTTAACACTGTACCGTAAATTGCAACCATGATTGATTGCCCTAATGTACGGAATAGCGTATTTAAAGAAGTGGCACTTCCAACTAATTTTGTTTCTACACTCTCTTGTATAGCTACTGCTGAAGTAGTAATGCTCATTCCAAATCCAATTCCTAAAAGAACACCTATAATACAAAATACAAAATATGGTGTTGAAATTGGATAGATACTATAAATTATAGTAGAAACAAATAACAGACTAGAACCTATCAATAAAATTTTCTTAACTTCTAATCTAGATAATAATTTTCCAGCTAAAAATGATCCCACCATCCAAAAAATAGACATAGGAGCCAAGGCTAACCCACTTAATGTAGCAGAAGAACCGTTCAATGTTTGTAACCACATAGGTGTATAAACATCAATTCCTGTTAAAAATCCACTAACACATAAAGTAACACAATTTATAATTAAAACTGATTTAGAATTAAATAATTTTGGAGAAATAATTGGATTTTCGGTTACTTTTTCTATTCTAATGAATAAAAGCAAGATAATTACACTAATAATTAATAATAAAAATACAGGAGCTTTAAACCCTTGATCTCCGAAAAGTTGGAAAGCGTACAAGAATAAAAGTAAAAATATCATTAATAATGCAGCTCCCTTTATATCAAGTTTTCCTACACTATTAAAATTATTTCGATTCTCTTTTAATCCAAAAAATACCATTCCAATGACAATAATACCAATTGGGACATTGATTAAAAAGATCCAATGCCAATTCAAATATTGAACAATCATTCCTCCTAATAGAGGAGCAATAATACTAGCAATCCCCCAAGCCGCATTATTTAATCCCATAATATTAGCTCTTTCTTCTGCTGTATATAGATCTGCAATAATCGTCAAAGATAATGGTAAAATAGATCCAGCTCCAATCCCTTGAATTGCTCTAGAAAAAATTAAAAATTCCATGCTTTGTGACAATCCACAAAGAGAAGAGCCAATAATAAAGAATAATATACCAATAATAAAGATTATTTTTCGCCCTTTTAGATCAGCTAATTTCCCATAAATAGGTGTCATAATAGCACTCATTAGTAGATAAATAGAGAACACCCAATTCATAACAGATAAGCCATCCAAAGAAGAAATAATGGTTGGCATAGCTGTTGTAACTATTGTTCCTTCAATTGCTGACATAAATGTAGCAATAAATAAAGCAATAGTAACTATTAATTTCCTTTGTTTTGTCATTTTAATTCTCCTATCTTTCATATTTTTTCGAGGAGATAATTTATGACTCAAGAATTACGACAGTTCATATACTAATTGCCTAGAAATATATTGTCAAAAAAATGTAAAGGTTATGAAAAGCTTTCTGAAAGCGTGTTGATTTTTTTAAAAAATATTGATAGAGTTAAATTAACTATTCTTTTTATCATCGAATCTTTTTAGCATCAAAAAAATCCTTACTAATTATCTAGTAAGGATTCTTTTTTTATAAGAATGCTTGAAGGATAAAGTTTAATACAAATAAAATTGTAACAATCCAAAGCATTGGTTTAATTTCATTTGCTTTTTTCATCGCAATCTTCACGAAGCAATACATAATAAATCCACAAGCAATACCATAAGAAATGCTATAACATAGTCCCATGAAAATCGCAGTAAAGAAAGCTGGAATGGCTTCTTCAAGATCATCCCAATGAATTTCTGTAAAGGAACCAGCCATCATAATTCCTACAATGATTAAGACAGGTGCTGTCGCTTGTGCAGGTACAATACTAATTAATGGAGCAAAGAAACTACTTAAAGCAAAAAGTACAGCCACAGTTACTGCAGTTAATCCCGTTCTTCCTCCTGCTGCGATTCCTGCAGCACTTTCAACATAGGTAATTACGTTAGAAGTTCCAAATACAGATGCTGTCATCGTCGCAATAGAATCAGCGACCAACGCTTTATCCATGCTTGTATATCCTTCTTTTTCTTCATCATCTGTAAACGCTTGTGACTTACGATTGGTTCCAATTAATGAACCAATGGTATCAAAAATATCAGATAAACTAAAAGCTAAAACAGTCATTAATGTCTGCGGCAGTTTTTGCCAATCCATAAATAATGATGGTAATCCTTCGCTAGAAAAAGCAGCTAAAAAGGTTGTTTTCAAATCATGAATCGCTGATCCTAAAGAATTATTCGCCCAAGAAATATGACTGACATCAATCACACCAAAAGGAATCGCTAATAATGTAGTTACAATAATCCCAATTAACATCGCTCCTGGAACCTTTTTCATTACAAGAACAATAGTCAACAATAATCCAATTAATGCTAATATCACAGCGGGTTGGTTAAACAAACTTAAGCTAGGAGTAATATTCCCATTACTAATAACTTCAATTGCTTTTCCACCGCTTACTTTAGAAGAAATAATACTACTTGCATCCGAAGTAAAGTTTAAAAAGCCAGCATTTTTAATTCCAACATAAGCAACAAAGACGCCAATTCCTGCACCAATTGCATGTTGAATTACACTTGGAATCGCTTCTAAAATCTTTTTACGTAAATGAGTAACCGTAATTAATAAGTTAATCAATCCACATAAAAATACAATTCCTAGCGCTTGCTTCCAAGAATACCCCATACCAAAACAAATGGTAAAAGTAAAGAAAGCATTAAGCCCCATACCAGGAGCTTGAGCATAAGGAACATTGGCAAATAGTCCCATAATTAATGTCCCTACTACTGCTGCAATAATCGTTGCTAAAAAGATAGCTTGGAAAGGCATTCCTGTTTCTGACAACATTGCTGGGTTAACAAATAAAATATAACTCATTGCAAAAAAAGTAATACATCCAGCAATAATTTCTCGACTAACGGTTGTATGATGTTCTTTTAAATGAAAGATTTTTTCTAACAAAATAATTCCTCCTCAAATTTCTCCGTGTTTTATTATAGAAGTAATGTTCTATTCTTGTAACAAAAATAGGAAAAAAAATCATTTTTTCTCGTTCATCGTTCGCTATTTACGAACAATATATCTATTAATTACAAAAATAGACCACTACGTACTCAATAAAGCATTTTCTTTTACTAAATTAGAAAAACAAATTATAATAAGACTGTAAGAAATTTTTAATAATTATTTTTCGATATCTCGGAAAAAGGGTATCATGTTGGAGGTTATGAAAATGAAAAAGAATTGGTTAGCTCTAGGAACAAGTGCATTATTATTATTTACTTTAGCTGGTTGTGGTAACAGCGATCAAAAAGATACAAGTGATAACAGTAATAACGCAAAAGAAGAAGAAAAAGCAGATCAAAAAGAACAAGACAAAGAATTAAAAGAAGATAAAGAAAAAGAGAAAAAAGATGAAGATGATGGTGGTGCTTTAGAAACTAAGAAATTTGACGTTTCTATGGAACAAGCAGTAAAAGATTTCCAAAAGAACAATCCTAAAGCAAAATTAGTAGAAGTAAGCTTAAGCCATTCTGACGTGGATGATTATCATTATCGTGTTTATGGTGTAGAAGGTAAAGACGTTTATCGTGAAAAAGTAAATGCGAATACAGGTCGTGCAGATAATACTTTCCATATGCCAATGTTAACAAAAGACCAAAATGAATTACCTAAAGAAACATTTACTTTAGATGGAGTAAAATCTCCTAAAGAAGCTATCAAAGCTGCAATGACTGCTTTAATCGATAAAGAAGGCTTGAAGAAAGACGCAAAAGATGTCCATGTAGCAGAATGGGAATTAGTAAAAGAAAATGGTACTGTTGTTTATAAAATGCGTATCCGTCATATTTTACGTGAATACCATGTTACTTTAGACGCTCAAAACTTAAACGTAATTTCTACAGAAAAAGATTTATACTAATCTTAGTGATAAAAGAAAAGACTTCGGAAATTTCCGAAGTCTTTTTTTATTTCAATAATGTTTCCAAATCTTTTAATTGATGAATTCGATAAGTACTTTCTACCTTTGCTTCTGGATTTTTCCAATCAAAGAAAACTGTATCGATATTCGCTGCTCTTCCACCAGCAATATCAGAGCTTGGCGTATCACCAATCATTAATGCTTCTTTTTCTGTAATTTTTTCTTGCTCTAAGATATAACGGAAAAACGCTACATCTGGCTTTTGCACCCCTAATTCCTCTGAAATATATAAACGTTCAAAATAGGATAATACTCCAGCTTCTCTTAAACGACGATATTGTGTGTGTTTCACGCCATTTGTAGCTGCTAACAAATGATACCCACGTTCTTTTAATGTTTGTAATACTTCTTTTGCTTGTGGTAATAAATCATGCCCTTCATCTAAAAATAGACGGTACATATAATCCGCTTCCTTTCCACAAGCATCCACACCAATTAATGCAAAAAAGCGAGTAAAACGTTGCTCGAAAATGACAGAGCGATCAATCATTCCTTGTTCATATTGTTGCCATAAGGCATGGTTCTCTCTTTGATATTGCGTAATTTTTTCTTCTGTATAGGGAATTCCATATAGATAAAACAAACGGCGTAAAGCTTGTTGCTCATTTGTTTGAAAATTCAAAATCGTATCATCAATATCAAATAATAAATGAGTATATTCCACAATCTTTCCCACTTTCTTTTTTATTCTTTTTCATTTTATATGTTCAAAAATACACAATGAAATTGTATCATATTCTTCTATACAAAGGAATGATTTTCTGTAACAGATAACTTATGGACGGCTAAAGAAGTAAAAATTTCTTCTCTTAATCCTAAAAAAATCATTCGACTACGCAATGAAGGAACTGCATATAAATATCCTTCTTTCCAAATCCCTTTTCCTTCACTAGAAAGTGTCCATATCGTATCTTCTTTCCATCGTTTTCCTTGTTTAATACCTTGATAAATACGTTCTTGAGTAACTCCTCTTTCTGTTAAAAAAGATTGTAGTTTTTTTCTTGGAACAAAGAATCCATGAACACCAGTAATTTCTCCGTCTTGTTCTTGATAGAAACAATAGAAATCAATATGATTCTTAGCATCTTCTTCTAGTAGAAAACTATAATATTCTTTTTTTAACCCTCGTTTTTTCTTCACTGCGTAAATAGGTAAAAGAAAAGTTAATTCTTCTGTATAAGGGCAGATATGTTCATGTAAATAATATACTTGTTCTTTCGTTTCAATTTTAATTTCTGATCCTTCAAAAGGAGAAGTCTTTTTAAAATTTCGGACCCAATGATAATAAGGTTCTTTTTGGAACCAATTTTCTATTTTCTGTGGATAAATATTTTGATCTAAAAATTTTGCTACTTGAATCCCTCTTCTTTCTCTTGCCTCTAAATCTGAAGTACGCATGTTCTTCTCCTTTTCCTATGTTATACTAAAATTATAACAAAATGAGATGAGGAAATGATATGGAAAAAATAAAAATTTCTATTTTATGTGGCTTTTTAGGTAGTGGAAAAACAACATTATTAAAACAACTATTAACACATACTACAGCAAAACATCCTATAGTTTTAATGAACGAATTTGGTGAAGTATCCATTGATCATTTTTTACTTCCAACAACAGTAACCGTCCAAGAAATCAACAATGGTTGTGTTTGTTGTTCAAGCAAAGATGAGTTTTGCCAACAATTAGAACAAATTGCTAAAACCAAAAAATGGGATCACGTTTATATTGAATGTTCTGGAAATGCATTACCTTTTGAAATCATTGATTTACTATCTGATCCACAATATGTCCCTTATTTTACTTTAGAAACCGTTTATGGAGTCTTGGATGCTCCTTACTTTTTAACAATAAAAAAAGAAAATGAAGAGCAGTACCAATTTATGTTACAACAAATTGCTTATGCTACTCGCTTATTGATAACTAAAAGTGAGCAACTCTCTGCAGATGATTTATTAACTCTTTCTGAAGAATTAGGTTTTTTAGGTTTTTCACAAAAAGAAATTGCTTACGATTTCTCAGAATTAGAAAAAAAGCAAGAAAAAGAATTACCTGCTGAAAATCTTTTCTATCAAAGTCATTCACATTTACATTTGCAAAGTTTTGTTTATCATTTTCAACATCCAATAGATCAAAATGCTTTTGTATCTTTAATAGAAGCAATCTCTCCTTCTCTTCTTCGGATGAAAGGATTTATCTACTTTACCCAACAACCAGAGCAATGTTATGTGTTACAAAGTGTCCATGGAAATCTTTGGCTTGAACCTTATGTTGAAGATGCTCCAGCGAATATTGTTTTTATTGGGCAAAATCTACCCGTCGAAAAATTAAAAGAACAGTGTAATTTTTTAGAAAACCGTTGGTAAACCATTTTGTCTATGCTAAAATAATAGAGAATGGAAGGTGGATAAAATGATATCATTAGCAACATTTATCCGATTATTATTAACTTGTGCCTTCGTCTTTATTTTAACCCCTCTTGTGAGACAATTAGCATTCTTAATTGGTGCTGTAGATAAACCTAATCAGCGTCGGATTAACAAAATTCCGATGCCTTCAATGGGTGGATTAGCTATTTATATTGGCTTTGTGGTTGCTGGTTATACGCTTTTTCGTTCTGTCTTGCCGCAACCAGTATTTACTCATATTGTAATCGCAAGTGGAATTATTGTAATTACGGGAATTATCGATGATATTTTTGAATTAACACCAAAATGGAAACTGTTAGGAATCATTCTTGCTGCACTATATCTGTTCTTTTTTGCTCAAATTCGAATGAGTCGAATTAAAGTTTTTGGCTTTGACGAATTTATTTTACCTTGGTGGTTAAATTTAATTTTTACTATTGTTTGGGTAGTAGTAATCACCAATAGTGTCAACTTAATTGATGGATTAGATGGATTAGCAAGTGGAGTTTCTTTAATTAGTTTAATTACCATGGGGATTGTAGCATTATTCCACTTCCAAGGATATTTGAGTTTTATTGCTACTTGTATTTTTATGCTTGTCGCAGCGATTCTTGGATTTTTACCTTATAATTTTTTCCCAGCTAAAATTTATCTTGGAGATACTGGAGCCCTCTTCTTAGGCTTTATGATTTCGTTATTCTCCTTGATGGGATTAAAAAATGCTACTTTTATTATGTTATTAACACCAATCATTATTTTAGGTGTTCCTATGGTGGATACTTTTTTTGCGGTAATTCGTAGGAAAGTTCATCGAAAACCAATTTCTTCTGCAGATAAAATGCATCTACACCATCGTTTACTTGCTATGGGATTTACCCATCGTGGTGCAGTGTTAACCATTTATGGATTAGCAATTTTATTTTCAATGGTCGCCTTGATTTATAATTATATCAGTTTCTGGGGTGTCATCGTTTTAAGTATTGCTCTTTTCTTCTGTATTGAATTATTTGTAGAAATGATTGGCTTAATTGGAGATAAGTATACTCCACTATTACATACGTTAAAATTTATTGGAAATCGTGCTTATCGCTTACAAGTAATCAATAATTGGAAAGAAAAACAAGCCAAGAAAAAGAATAAAAAGTGGAAACGAAGAGAAAAAAGAAGAAGCTAGTGAGCTTCTTCTTTTTTTTGTCTATTTTGCTTATTTCGTTGTTTCCATTGCTTTAATAAATGATCTAAAGAATCATTACCTTCTGTGATAGTTTTATATTTTATCTCCGTAGATACCGCATTGATGATACCTCCAAAGACAATAACAATTGCCGCTAATTTTAACCAAAGAATGATAACCATCATCGTCCCAATCACACCATAGCTACTATATTTTGCTAACAGATGATGAGCAAAACGCCCAAATAATTGAGCTAAAATTACCCAGCCAATCGTTGAAAATAAAGCACCACGCCATACTTGATGAAAAGTAATACGTGCGTTCGGAACTAAACGATAGACGACAATCATAATTAAAAACATCATCACGATCGTTACTGGCCATTTAATCGTTGTAAACCAGTAGATAATTCGTTCATCAAAATGAATATATTGATGGACATAGTCGAGTAATTGAGTTCCTAAAGAAAAAATCGCAATTAAAAATAAAACAACGAAGAAAAGGAAAACGATAAAGACGAAGGAAAAAAGACGAGAAATAATAAAATTTTTTCGTTCTTCTACCCCATACGCTTTATTCATTGCTCGTTGTAATCCATTTACACTTTTACTTGCGGCCCAAAATGTCACAATCGCAGCTACTGTAAAAATCCCACCTTTATTTTGCACAGTTAGTAAACGAACAATAGTATTCTCTAACAGGTGATAAATACTACCTGGGAATAGCTCTTGAATATAAGGCAAAATTTCTGTGGGATCTAAATGCATAAAACTAATTGCACTTCCCAACATAATAATCAGTGGAAACATGGATAAAAGAAAATAATACGCCACAACACAAGAAGAATTTCCTACTTCTGCGTCTTTAATTCTTTGACGTACCACCAAGAAGAATTGTAGCCATTTTGGATGTTGTTCAATCCATTGTTCTCCTTTTTCTTTCCAGCGTAGCCATTCCTTTTTCAAACTATTATTCTCCTGGTTTTTGTTTTGTTAAAATGCGTGGACCTTCTTTTGTAATTGCTAATGTATGTTCGTATTGACAGCTTAAACTTCCATCAATTGTACGAGCTGTCCAACCATTATCATCTACAGTTGCTGGCCAATCTCCTGCATTTACCATTGGTTCAATAGTAATTACCATACCTTCTTTTAAGCGTAGCCCATGATGAGGTAATCCATAATGTGGAATCATTGGTTCTTCATGAATTGTAGGCCCGATACCATGACCAACAAATTCACGAACGACACTATATCCTTTACTTTCAACATAACTTTGAATCGCATGTCCAATATCCCCAATACGATTTCCTACTTGAGCTTCTTGAATTCCTAAATATAACGCTTCTTTTGTTACATCCATTAATTCTTTTGTTTTCGCGTCACCTTCTCCTACTAGGTAAGCCCAGCAAGAATCAGACATTGCACCATCTAATTCAACGCACATGTCTACTTTTACTAAGTCTCCATCTTTTAAAACATAATCTGTAGGAAAACCATGACAAATTTCATCATTAATCGAAATACAAGTTGCATATTTATATCCCTCAAATCCGATTTGAGCAGGAATTCCGCCATGACTTTCGATATAATCACGAACAAAGTTCTCAATATCCCAACCTGTAATTCCTGGTTTAATAAAATCGCGTAAGTGTTCATGTACGCTTGCTAATAAATCACCAGATTTATCCATTAAATCAATTTCTCGTGGGGATTTTAATGTAATCATAGTCTCTTCTCCTTTTATATCTTTCTACACTTTTACTATTTTAACACAAAAGTAAAAAAATCGTGGGGTTGTCTTTAAGAAAAAAGAAAATTGTCGAAAAGCTTTCCCTCCTAGGCATTTGATATTCCCATTCATTTTGTTCTATGATATACTGAGCTAAGTTAAAAAAGAAAGGATGATTCATAATGGAATTTAATCCATCAGCAAAAATTGTATTTGCAAGTTTAACTGGAAATACAGAAGAAATTGCCGAAGTAATCTGTGATGCTTTAACAGATTTAAACGTAGATGTCACAATGGCTAACTGTGACGAAGCTGAAGCTTGCGACTTCCAAGATGTCGATATTTGTGTAGTTGCTACTTATACTTATGGAGATGGAGACTTACCTGATGAAATCGTTGATTTCTATGAAGATTTAGCCGATGAAGATTTAGATGGTAAAGTCTATGGTGTAGCAGGCTCAGGAGATACTACTTATGATCATTTCTGTAAATCTGTCGAAGATTTCGATGCTCAATTTGCTAGCACAGGAGCAACAAAAGGAGCAGAAAACGTCAAAGTAGAATTAGAACCTGAAGCAGAAGATATTCAACACTTAGAAGCTTTTGCTAAAAGTTTAGTAGAAAAAGCTCAAGAATTACATGAAGCATAATGAATAAAAAAGCATTACGAAATTCGTAATGCTTTTTTATTTAGTCAAACACGTCTTTTAAGGAATCTTTTTCTAATAAAAATTGAATTTGGTTTTCCAATAATTCGCGACACGTTTCTTTATCTAAATCTACTAAATGACTAGCTGTAGCTGAAGCAATCCCTGTTGTTAACAACCATAATTGAGATAAAATTGCTTCTTTCTTTTCACGTGGTAGAGTCGCATATTTTTCGTCCTCTGTCATCGCGCTTAAAAATGTCGTACGAATAAAATCTTGGAATAAAGGTTTAATTTCGCATTGATCTACAGATATCGTTTTGTACAATCCTGTTTCTACATTGGCAAACTCGATATAACCAAAGCAAAGAGAAATTAATGGATCTGAATCATAAGGTTCTTTACGAATCATCCATCCCATCATTTCTTTTTCAATTCGATAGTACACTTGTTGTTTTAAATCAACCATATTGGCAAATTCCAAATAAATAGGCTGAGTAGAACAATGCATATCATTTGCGATATGTCTTGCTGTCAAACGATGGAAGCCACTTGTTTTCACAATGTGATACGCCGCATCTAAAATTTGTTCACGCAATATTACTTTTTTTCTCGCCATAATGATTACTCCTTTTCTTTATACATCCAACAAAATCATTATCTACTGTTATTATTTTATCATCTTTATTATTTTTATTGTAATAAAAACACTTATTTTCTTTTGTTTCTTTCTATTTTTTGGTATTTCTTTTGTTTTGTATTATAATATTCATTAATTAGGACAAAGGGAGTGTCTAAGATGGAAAACTTTGAACATTATTTAGAAAAATATGCTGAATTAATTATTAAAACTGGAATCAATGTCAGTGAAAATCACACTGTTATTATTCAAATCGCTGTAGACCAAGCTCCATTAGCTCGTTTATTAACAAAAGAAGCGTATAAACAAGGAGCAAAAGAAGTAATCGTCAAATGGAAAGACGATGCCATCCAAAAAGAATTTTTACAAAATGCAGCCGAAGAATGCTTAGAAAATATTCCAACTTATGTTGTCGATGAAGCAGATAGTTGGATTGAACGTGGTGCAAGCCGTATTTCTGTTGTTTCTTCAGCTCCTGATGCATTAGAAGGAGTTCCTGCTGATCGCTTAGCAACATGGCAAAAAGCAACAAATACAGCATTATTCAATTCTCGCAAAGCAACTCAATCCAATCAAGTTTCTTGGACTGTCGTTGCTGCAGCTGGTAAAGAATGGGCTGCGGCTGTTTTCCCAGATCTTCCTGAAGAAAAACAAGTTGATGCTTTATGGAATGAAATCTTTAAAGATACTCGTATTTATGATGAAGATCCAATTGCTGCTTGGGAAGCACATGACAATAAATTAGCAAGTAAAGCCAATGAATTAAATGAAATTCAATACGACGCTTTACACTACACTGCTCCAGGAACAGACCTAACAATTGGTTTACCAAAAGACCATGTTTGGAAAGGTGCAGGTAGCTTTAATAGTCGTGGTGAAGAATTTATGGCTAATATGCCAACAGAAGAAGTCTTCACTGCTCCTGATTTCCGTCGTGTTGATGGTTATGTCACAAGTACAAAACCATTAAGTTATGCTGGTAACTTAATTGAAGACTTTACAATCACATTTGAAAATGGTCGTATTGTAGATGTTAAAGCGAAAAAAGGAGAAGAAGTATTGAAACATCTTATCGATACAGATGAAGGTTCACATTACTTAGGTGAAGTGGCTTTAGTACCTGATCCATCTCCTATTTCTCAATCAAACATCATCTTCTTCAATACTTTATTTGACGAAAATGCATCTAACCACTTAGCCATTGGTGCAGCTTATGCCTTTAACGTTGAAGGTGGTACAGAAATGTCTGAAGAAGAATTAAAAGAAGCTGGATTAAATCGTAGTGCTACTCACGTAGACTTTATGATTGGCTCTGACAAAATGAATATTGATGGAATTCGCAAAGATGGAACTTGTGATCCTATCTTCCGTAATGGAGATTGGGCATAATTCCTTCTCATTTATCAAAAAAAGAAGGGTTTTCCCTTCTTTTTTTATTGGCGGTGAGAATTAAAAATGTTAACAATTATCACAATGTATTATGGATTCCCTCTTTTATTCTATTCAGCAAAGGAAGTTTACCATTTATTCTTTTTTCTTCTTTTATTGGGAATTGGAATAGATGTTCTATTCATTTACCAAATTCTCCCATTCTTTAAAATGAAGAAGCAAAGACAAAAAAATAGAAATATTTCTAAAAGAAAACAGTATGATCCATTAGATGATGATGAAATAGAGGATATTACTTTTAAAAATTCTTCTACTTCATCTTATGAAATACACGATGAAATGAGTTATCAAAATTACCATCATTTTCATAAATAAAAAAAGAAGGGTCTCCCCTTCTTTTTTTTATGGTTTATTTTTCTAATTGTTTTGCAATTGCTACTACTTCTTCTGGAGTAAAACCAAATTCTTTTAATACTTCATTTCCTTTACCGCTAGCACCAAAACGATCAATACCAATCATACGACCATTTGAACCAACATAACGTTCCCAACCAAAAGTAGATCCCATTTCAATAGAAATACGTTTTGTAATATGAGAAGGAAGAACAGATTCTTTGTATTCTAAAGATTGTTCTTCAAATAAATTCATTGAAGGCATAGAAACAACAGAATAATCAATTCCTTCTTCACGTAACATTGCTTGCGCTTGTAAGGCTAAGTTTACTTCAGAACCTGTTGCAATAAAGATTCCATCGGCTTCTTCTTTTTGCGCTGGAGAAACAACGTAAGCTCCTTTTTTCACTTCAGTAAAGGCTTTTTCTTCTGTTCCTGCAATTACCGGTAAGTTTTGACGTGATAAAACTAAAGCAGTTGGACGATTTTCACTACGAACTGCAATTTCCCAAGCAGCAGAAGTTTCATTTCCATCTGCAGGACGGATAACATTTAAGTTTGGCATTGCACGTAAACTTGCTAGTTGTTCAATTGGTTCGTGAGTAGGTCCATCTTCTCCTACAGCAATAGAATCATGAGTTAATACATAAGTTACTGGGCATCCTTGTAAAGCTGCTAAACGAATTGCTGGACGTAAGTAATCTACAAAGACGAAGAATGTACCTCCGTATACTTTTGTACCTCCATGTAAAGCAATTCCGTTCATCATTGCCGCCATACCAAATTCACGCACACCAAACCAAATATTGCGACCCGAATAATTTCCAGCTTCAAAGTCTTCTTCTGCTTTTGCCATAGTGTTATTAGAAGCAGATAAATCAGCACTTCCTCCCCAGAAACTTGGAATTTCTTTTGATAATGTTTGAATTGCATTTTGACTTGTCACACGACTTGCTTTTGCATCATCTTCCACAGAATAATGTGGTAATTTTTCTGTTAGATCAAAAGGAACTTCATTTTTGAATCCAGCAATTAATTCTTTCGCTAAATCTGGATAATGAGCTTGATAACCATCAAATAATTCATTCCATTTTTGTTCTAGTTCTGCACCACGTACACCAATCGTTTCATAGTAACGACGTTGTACTTCTTCTGGTACAGTAAATTCTGGATATGGATAGTTTAAACGTTCTTTTAGAGATTCAATTCCTTCTTCCCCTAAAGGAGCACCATGAACTTTATTTGTTCCTTCGTTTGGAGCACCAAATCCGATAGTTGTTTTAATTTCAATTAAGCTTGGTTTTGTTGTTTCTGCTTTTGCAACTTCAATTGCTTGAGCAATTTCTTCTAAATCATTTCCATTTTCTACACGAACATAGTGCCAATTACTTGCTTCAAAACGTTCTTTAGCACTTTCTGTATTTGCTTTACATAATGGACCATCTAAGGAAATATCGTTTGAATCATATAAGAAAATCAATTTTCCTAATTTTAATTGACCGGCTAAACTAATTGCTTCTTGTGAGATTCCTTCCATTAAGTCTCCATCTCCACATAAAGCATAAGTATAATGATCAATAATTGGGAACCCTTCACGGTTATATTGGGCAGCTAAATGAGCTTCAGCCATTGCCATCCCTGTAGCCATCGCTACTCCTTGCCCTAAAGGTCCAGTTGTAGCTTCTACTCCATCCGTATGGTTTACTTCTGGATGCCCTGGAGTTTTACTATTTAATTGACGGAAATTTTTTAAGTCTTTAATGGATACATCATATCCTGATAGATGTAATAAACTATATAATAACGCAGACCCATGTCCTGCAGATAGAACAAAGCGGTCACGGTTAATCCATTTTCTAGAAGTTGCTGGATTAACATTTAAAAAACGACTCCATAACACATAAGCCATAGGCGCAGCCCCTAATGGTAAGCCTGGATGTCCTGATTTTGCCTGTTGAATAGCTTCAACACTCAAGACACGAGTCGCATTTACACATAATTCATCAATTTTATCAAACATAAGTTCATAACTCCTTTTTTACGCTTGGTAACGCATACAATTGTTATCTTTATTTTAGCATAAGATAAAGGTAAGATGCCACTTTCTTTTCATTAAAAAAGAGAGAGATAAAATTTACCTCCCTCTACTTCTTTGTGAATTTATTTTAAATCTACAATTTCTGTCCCTACAGAATTTTCTTCTGTTAAAGAACAAGAATGAATCATTGCTTCTTTAGCACGACGATAATAATATGTCTTTGTTGCTTGAGAATAACAAGAAGAATAAATAGTATACTCTACTGCTCCATTCTCATTTACAACGCTACCATAAGGCATAGCGACATTCCAAAGAATATTGAATAATTTAGCGACATTCGCATTTTCCCCTTCTTGTGTTGGATAATTAGCGTTTAAAAAAGCCGCTTTTACAAAACGAGATTGTGTAGAACTATCTCCACGTAATCCCAATTGTCCTGTTCCAATTCCTTGGAATTGTAATTTTTGTCGGTTCCAAGTAGTATTTGTGACATCTTGACTAGATAGACCTAAATAATTATTTAGGTTTTGTAAGTGCCACCAAAAATCAGGACTATTTGTCAAAACATCTACTCCATCATCATATGCTACTAATCCTAGTTCTTTTGTTTGTTCTACCACGATTGTATCTTTTCCATCAGAAATTAACCAATGAACAGGAGCAATAGGCATACTTGGAGCAAATGGAGTTCCCACTAAATAAGTATCTTTCAATGCTTCTTTTAATTCCTTTACCGAAGAAAATGAATCCAATACCCAAATCATAAATTCATATGGGGTTACATTATATTCTTTATCTGTTTGCACTTCTTCTGAAAAATAAGCATGTTTTGGGAAATTTAGATTAGCAATACACATTCCATCTTCGTTTCCAGCTTCAAATAACAGTGGATAATTTCCAACATTCATTCCCATACCAATGATTGCTTTAGAAATTTCTTTTGCTGGCATATGACGATATTGCATGTGATAACCACGGGGCACAATCAAAGGATGTTCACCATAGTTATTATCATCTAAATCTAAGTTACGACCAAAATAAACTTGTCCTTTTTCATCTGTAAAAGTAATTCCAGTACACATAATACTCTCCTCCATTTCTATATTCTCATCATAGCACCTTTGATGAGAATACTCTAATAATTAGAAAAGGAGCTGAATGATTCAGCTCCTTTTTTATATTAAATGATGAGATTGTAAATAATTTTTCGCTACCACTGCAGGATCTTTCTTTTGAACAATCACTTGATAATTCATTTTTTGCATTTCTTTTTCAGTAATTTTTCCACCTAAACGATTTAAAGCTTTCACCACTTTTGGATGTTCTTTCGCAAAATCATCGCGCATTAACGGTGCTCCTTGATAAAAAGAAAAGGCATGTTGATTATCTTTGAGCACTGCTAGATGATATTGTTCAATCCAAGCATCTGTAGTGAACACATCAATCACATTCACATTATGATTGATTAATGCTTTATATTTCAAACTTGGATCCATCACTTTAATTTGAGGAAAGTTCAATCCATATACTTTTTGCACACTTGGATATCCATCCGGTTGATGGTCAAAATCAGAATCAAATCCAGCGATACATTGATTTTCCAATGAAACTAAATCGCCAATATTTTCTAAATGGTGCTGTTTAGCAAAATTCTTTTCTACCGCAATACCATAAGTATTTTGGTATTTCATTGGAGATAGATAATCCATATGGTATTTTTGTTGAACTCCTTTTTTGGCTAATTCATAAGTTTCTTTTTCTGTTTTTGGAATTTCTTTTGATTTTAAAATGGATTTCAACAATGTTCCACTAAATTCAGGATAAATATCAATTTGTTCTTTCTCTAATGCATTAAATAAAAACATCGTCTTGCCAAAATTAGGCTTTAAAATCACCTCTGCTTTAGGATCTTCCTGTTCAATTAATTGCTTATACATTTCAATTAAGATGCTAGGCTCTGAACCTAATTTTCCTGCAATAATAATTGGTTTTTCTTCTTTTGCTTCCGGACGATTTTGCCACATCGTACCAAAAAAACTACCTAAGAAAAGAACTAGAATTCCTAAAATTCCAAGCCAACGTTTCTTCTTCCCTTTTTCTAATAAAGAGAAGAAAAAGCTAAATAGTAATGCTAGCACGGCTGCACTAATCGCTCCGATTAATAAGAGTTGATTATTATTACTATCAATTCCTTGAACAATAAAAGTCCCTAATCCTCCAGCTCCTACTAAAGCTGCAAGTGTCGCTGTACCAATAATCATCACTAAAGAAATCTTGACTCCTGATAACACCATTGGCCAAGCCATCGGCAATTCAATTTTCCATAAAGCAAATCGACTCGGTAACCCTAACGCTTTAATCGTAAATTGATAGCTAGGATCAATCGTTGTTAATCCTGTATATGTATTTTGAAAAATCGGTAAAATTGCATATAAAACCAAAGTGATTAATGCTGGGACAGAGCCTATCCCTACTAGAGGAATTAACAATCCTAAAATCGCCAAGCTAGGTATTGTTTGAACAATATTTGCTAACTGTAAAAAGATATTAGCTACTTTGGGATGTTTTCTTACGGCAATCGCCAATGGAAAAGCAATACAAAACGCAATGAGTAACGCTCCTAAAGATAAAAGAATGTGTTGCTCTAAACTTTGAATCCATGTACTTCCTTCTTCTATCCATAATTCTTTCCAACTTACCATTGTCTTAACTCCTTACTGATAAACTGTAAAATAGCAGAAAAAGTAGTTTGATATCCACAATGATTAAATTGAAACAAAATGGGATCATCTTTTCTAACTTTAGTTAATTCTAATAATTGAGAGAAATTTTGAATCACAGGTATTTCATTTTTTACAGGTACCTTAGATATAGTAGTAAGGAAAGTTCGAAACCAAAATGCATCTAAGTTCTTACCAGCAAATAATTCTTCTACAAAAGCGGTCTTTGGTTGATCCATGATTTCTTTTGGAGAACCTACTTGTTCTAGCTTTCCTTCATGTAATACTGCAATTCGATCGCCTAACTTCAGTGCTTCTTCCATATCATGAGTCACCATAACAAAAGTAATATCTAAATGTGTTTTATGTAATTCTAGTAATAAATCTTGTAATTGTTTACGAATAAAAGGATCTAAGGCGCTAAAAGGCTCATCTAATAAAATAAATTGTGGCTGATTGGCTAATGCACGAGCAATAGATACTCGTTGCTGCTGTCCTCCTGATAGTTCCTTTGGATATTGTGTTAAACAAGAAGGATCTAATTGCACTTGTTGACACAATTCTTTTCCTTTCTCCATTTGTTCTTCTTTCGTCCATTTTTCTTGACGAGCTCTTGGTTGAATAAATAAGTTTTCTAACACCGTTAAATGAGGAAAAAGAGAAGAAGATTGTAAAACATAGCCACTTTTCAATCGTAATTGTTCTGCATCTTCCATAGTTAATTTTTGTTGATTATAAAATATTTCTCCACTTTCTGGCGTAATGATACCACTCATCATATTTAATAAAGTTGTCTTTCCACTGCCACTCTGCCCTACAATCACCAACAATTCTCCATTTTTTATTTCTAAGGACAAATCTTGGATGACAACATGATGTTCATAACTTTTCTTAATATGTTGTAATTGAATCATATCCATCCCTCTTTTTCATTTGCTTACATTGTAACATAGGACTTCATTTTTCTTAGAAAATATGCATAAAAAAAGGAATGAAGTAAACTCCATTCCTAAATAAATTCTACTAATTATTATTATCTGTATTATCTGTTAATTCAGCAATACGCCCTGTTTTTAAGTAAACAATCCATTCACAGATATTTGTTACATAATCCCCAATGCGCTCTAAGAAACCGACAACTTGTAAGTAATCTGTTCCTCCAACAATGGTTTCAGGATTTTTTTTCATTTCTGCAATCGTATCATGTGTAATCGTATCATAATATTGATTGATAATTTCATCACGTTTGGCAATTTCTTCTGCTTTTTCTTCATTATTTTTAACATAAGCAGTTAAGACTTCATTCACCATACCGATAACTTCTTTACTCATTTCTGATAAACGAGCTTCGATTTCTGGAATTCGTTTATTCCCTTTTACGCGAATAGTTGCTTTAGCAATAGCTACTGCTTGGTCTCCTAAGCGTTCTAAGTCAGAACTTGCTTTTAAGACAGTAACAATCATACGTAAATCTGTTGTTACTGGTTGCTGTAATGCGATCATTTCAAAGCTTTTCTTCTCTAACTTAATTTCCATTTCATTAATATTATGGTCGTTTTCAATTACTTCTTTTGCTAACACCTTGTCATGATTAACAAAAGCTTGCACAGATTTATAAATGGCATCGCTTACCATTGTTCCCATTTCATAAAATTGGGAGTGTAATTTTTGTAAGTCTTGTTCAAATTGTGTACGTAGCATAATCTTCTCCCCTATCTAATTTTAACCAAATCGTCCACTGATATAATCTTCGGTTTCTTGTTTTTTTGGATTTAAGAAAATGTCTTTTGTACGATCATATTCAATTAAATCCCCATTTAAGAAGAATGCAGTGCGATCTGAAATACGTGATGCTTGTTGCATATTATGTGTAACAATAATCATCGTATAATCATCTTTCAAATCATATAACATATTTTCAATTTTTCCACTACTAATTGGATCTAAAGCACTTGTAGGTTCATCTAACAAGATAATATCTGGTTGTACTGCTAATACACGGGCAATACAAACGCGCTGTTGTTGACCTCCAGATAAAGCTAATGCACTATCATGTAATTTATCTTTCACATCATCCCATACAGCTGCTTGACGTAAAGAACGCTCTACAATTTCATCCATTTCTTCTTTTGATTTTTTTTGATCCCCTAATTTTAAACCAAATGTCACATTGTCATAAATAGAAAATGGAAACGGGTTTGGTTGTTGGAATACCATTCCAATTTCTTTTCTCAATTCAACAACATCCTGATTAGGACTATAAATATCTTGATCACGATACAAAACGCTTCCTGTAACACGAGCAATCGGAATCAAATCATTCATGCGGTTTAAGCAACGTAAAAACGTAGATTTCCCACATCCAGAAGGTCCAATTAGAGAAGTAATCCCTTTTTCTTCAATTTCCATAGAAATTCCTTTTAGCGCTTCTTTTTGCCCATAGTATAAACGCAAATCTTTCGCTTCTAAAATTGTTGACATAAGTTCCTCCTATCCAAAATGACCTGATACATAGTCTTCTGTTGCTTTAATACTTGGATTTGTGAAGATTTTCTTTGTATCATCATATTCAATACAATCGCCCATGTAAAAGAAAGCTGTACGGTCAGAAATACGACCTGCTTGTTGCATGTTATGTGTAACAATGACAATTGTATAATCTTTTTTCAAGTTTAATAGTGTTTCTTCTACTTTAATTGTAGAAATTGGATCCAACGCACTTGCTGGTTCATCCATTAATAAAATATCTGGTTGCATAGCTAGTGCTCGAGCGATACATAAACGTTGTTGTTGACCTCCAGATAAAGCAAGTGCACTTTTATGTAATTCATCTTTTACTTGATCCCATAGTGCAGCTTGTTTTAAAGTTGTCTCTACAATTTCATCCATTTTTTGCTTATCTGTCATTCCATGACGTTTTAGTGCAAATGTAATGTTTTCATAAATCGATTTGCTGAATGGGTTTGGTCGCTGGAATACCATCCCAATATGTTTACGCATTTCATAAACATCAACTGCTGGATCGTTAATATTAATTCCTTTGTAATTAATTTTCCCTTCCACACGACAAATATCGATTGTATCGTTCATACGGTTTAAAGAACGTAAATAAGTAGATTTCCCACATCCAGAAGGTCCAATTAAAGAAGTGATTTTGTTTTCTTCAAATTCTAAAGAAACTCCTTTAATCGCCTCTTTTTTGCCATAATAGACATGTACATCTTCTGTATCTAAAGCGATTTTTTTTCCTTGTTCGCTTGGTTTAATAATATGTTTTTGCGTTAAATCATATTCTTTCATTATGTTCCTCCTAAGATGCAGATGTCATTTTTTTGTATAATTTCTTCCCAACATAACGAGCTAAGAAGTTGAATAATAATACCGCAATAATTAAAACAGCTGAAGAACCTGCAGATACTGCTAAACTATCTGGTAAGTTTCCTTCACTATTGATTTTCCAAATATGAACCGCTAATGTTTCTGCTTGACGGAAAATATTTAATGGACTTTGAATATCCATTGGATTCCAGTTCGTAAAATCTAAAGCTGGAGCAGATTGACCAGAAGTATAAATCAACGCTGCTGCTTCCCCAAAGATACGTCCTGCTCCTAAAATAATTCCTGTTAAGATTCCTGGTAAACATTCAGGAATAATAACACGAGTTACCGTTTCCCAACGAGATAAACCTAAAGCTAATCCGGCTTCGCGTTGCATAAATGGAACTGTTTTTAACGCCTCTTCTACATTACGTGTTAATAATGGTAAGTTAAAGAAAGTTAATGCTAAGGCTCCTGATAAAATAGAGAAACCAAAACCAGCTTGTAACACAAATACTAAGAATCCAAATAAACCAACAACAACAGAAGGTAAAGAACTTAAGATTTCAATAGAAGTACGAATTAAATTTGTTACCCAGTTGTCTTTTGCGTATTCTGCTAAGTAAATTCCAGCTCCAATAGAAAGTGGAACACTAATTAACATCGTAATAATTAATAAATAGAAAGAATTGAATAATTGAATTCCAATTCCTCCACCAGCTTCATAGCTTTTTGACGGTGAAGTTAAGAAATGCCAAGAAATATGCGGCAATCCACGAACTAAAATAAATAGTAATAGTGCAGCTAAAATCGCAACAATGATTCCAGAAATCGTATATAAAACACCGGTTGCAATTTTATCCCAACGTTTTGCGTTCATTATTTCATTGCTCCTTTCTTACCAATAAAGCGAATTACAATGTTAAAGATCAAACTCATCACTAATAAGATTAATGCTAATGACCATAACACGTTGTTTTCTAATGTACCCATAACTGTATTACCGATACCCATAGTTAAAATTGAAGTTAGAGTTGAAGCTGGAGTAATTAAGTTATGTGGCATTAAGGCCGCATTACCAATTACCATTTGTACAGCTAACGCTTCCCCAAAGGCACGAGCCATTCCAAAAACAACTGCTGTTAAAATTCCAGGAACTGCTGCACGAAGAACAACTTTATAAATCATTTGCCAACGAGTTGCCCCTAACCCTAACGCTGCTTCACGGTAATGTTTAGGAACAGATTTTAAAGCATCTACAGTCATTGAAGTTACTGTTGGTAAAATCATAACAAATAAAACAAAAGTTCCGGCTAAAATACCAAATCCTGTGCCACCAAAGAAATGACGAATGAATGGCACGACCGTAGTTAGACCAATAAATCCATAAACTACAGATGGAATTCCGACTAATAATTCAATAACGGGTTGTAAAATTTTTGTTCCTAATTTTGGTGAAATTTCAGTCATAAAGACTGCAGCTCCAATCGCAAAAGGTGTCGCAATAATAGCTGCTAAAAAAGTCACTAAAAATGAACCAACAATCATTGGTAATGCACCCACAAGTGGTTCGCCATTTTCACCTACAGAACCAGGCTGCCAAACTTTACCAAATAAAAAATCACTTAACTTCACATGATCCGTGAAGAAAGTAGCTAATCCTTTGCTAGCTACAAAATAAAAAATTGCTAATACGACCAATACAATTAAAGCAATACAACAAAGGCTAATAATTTTTCCTTTTTGTTCTAATTTTGCTTTTTTTGATTTCGTCAATAATTTCTCTTGAATATTTTCCAACGAATGTTCCTCCTTACTGACGTTTAGTGATATCTCCTTTGGCATTACGTTCCACCGTCATTTTCGTCATTGGAACATAACCCAATTTTGGAATTAGATTTTCTTGAACGGGTTTTGATTGAACAAAATCTAAATATTCTTTCGTTAATCCTGTTGGTTTTCCTTTGGTATACATATGTTCGTAATCCCAAATTGGCCATTTATTATCAGCGACATTTTTATCTGTTGGCGCAACATGGTCAATATCTAAAGTTTCTACATCATCGCGAATGTAAGGAAACGCTAAATAACTAATCGCTCCTGGTGTGTCAGCGACAATTTGACGCACCATTCCATTAGAATCTTGCTCTTGTGCACGAACCATTTTTTCGCCTTTCATTACCCATTTTTCAAAGGTAAAACGAGTTCCACTTCCTTGCGCACGGTTTAGTAAGACAATCTCCTGGTCTTTTCCACCTAATTGTTTCCAGTTTGTGTATTTACCAGAAAAAATACCGCGTAATTGAGCTAAAGATACGTCTTTTACTCCTACTTTTTTATTTACAATAGGGGCAATACCCACAACACAAACTTTATGGTCTACTAATTCTTTCGCATTGATTCCTTTTTTATCTTCTGCGAATAAATCTGAGTTCCCAATTTGTACTGCTCCGGCTTGAACTTGTGATAATCCCGTACCACTTCCTCCACCTTGCACGTTTACAAATTTTCCAGGATGTTTACTAGAAAATTCTTCTCCAGCCACTTCTGCTAATGGCTGCAAAGCTGTAGAGCCCACAATATTAATTTCTTCTCCTTTATTGCCACAACCGCTTAGAAATAACATTCCTAGCAGGGAGCAAGCAACGCCAAATCGTGCTAATTTTTTCACGATAATCCTCCTTTAACTGACGTATTCCTATTCCCACTTTATAAGAAATGATATAAAAATACAATCATAGGATTGTAAATCTTTTTGTATCTTGTAATATTTTTGTAATAAAAAAAGGAATCTATTTCTAGATTCCTTTGCTGTTATAAAATTGGAGCAATTAAGCGAGCCAATCCTTCTTTGAAACGAATAAATGTACTTCGTTCATCATACAATTCTTTTGTTAATACATGACATTGTTGACTGGTCATCATAATTGTATTACGAACATATTGAGCGAATTCTTCACTATACATTACTGCATTAATTTCAAAGTTTAAATGTAAAGAACGAATATCAAAGTTTGCAGAGCCAATCGAAGTAATCTTACCATCAACAACAATGGTTTTCGCATGCATAAATCCGTTGTCATAGATTTCAATTGTTGCTCCTAATTGCATTAATTCTGCTACAAAAGAATAAGTTCCCCAATATACTAGCATATGGTCTGGTTTATTTGGAATTTGCATACGTAGTTTCACTCCAGAATTTAACGCTAGTTTTAATGCCTCATGAATAGCATCATCTGGAATATAATAAGGAGTTTGAATAATGATTTCTTCTTTTGCCATATTGATCATTTTTAAATAAACCATTTTAATCTGTTCATGATCACTATCTGGACCAGAAGCAATCACTTGAATATCAATATTTCCTTGTTTTTCCATATGTGGGAAGTATTCTACCTGATAAGTTTCTTTGTTATTTTTAAATTGTGAATTCCAATCCATTAAAAAACGATTTTGTAAAGAATGAACAGCTGGGCCGACAATACGTAAATGATTATCACGCCAATATCCCATCTTAGGATTTAATCCTAAATACTCATCGCCAATATTGAATCCACCGACGTAACCAATTTTTCCATCAATAATTGCAATTTTGCGGTGATTTCGATAATTTACTTGAGTAATATATGGGAAGAAGCGTCCTACGGTAGCTCCTGCTTCTTTTAACGGTTTGAAAAATTCATCTTTTGTACCAATACTTCCCCAACCATCAACTAATAATTTCACTTTTACACCACGTTGCGCCGCTGCTATTAAATAATCACGAAGAACTGTTCCTAAGCGTTTATCTTCATAAGCAAAGTATTCCATATGTACATGGTCTTGTGCTTGTTCAATATCACGCAATAAATGTTCAAATTTATCAATTCCATCAATAAATAAATCCACATGATTATCTTTAGTATATAAAGATCCACCATCGACCGTCATCATATAAATCAACGGATCTACATCCATTCCTGGGATTACAGGAGCTTGAAATGTCTTATTTTGTAACTCTTCTTTTTGTTCTTGTAATTCCTCAATAATCCCAACTTTTTCTTCATCACGCAAATCAAAAATTCGCTGTGAAACGCCACGTCCAAACAAAACATATAGGGGTAAACCAATAATTGGCAAGAAAGTTAATACTAGAACCCAAGCCCATGTTTGTGCTGTTCGATGACGTCCTCGAAAAACAATGACTAAAATAGTTAATAAATTGATTACATATAATAATCCTAATACGAACGTCGCCATAAAAAATCCTTTCCTACTTCCTGTATTTTATCCCTATTATACCAACATTTTTCTTATAGATAAATAAAAAGCCATCTAGTAATTTACTAGATGGCTTAATTTTCTTTTATTCGTCTTCTTTTTTCTTATTCTCTTTTGGTAAAAAGAAAGTCAAGATAAAGCTTAAGAATAAAATACATCCACTAATCCCTACACATTTATCAATACTCTTTGTAAATTGAGCATCTAATTGTGTAAAGGCTTTGTTACGATTTTCTTTTGGTACTAAATCTAATTCTTTATTATGTTTTAATACATTAATACTTGCACCTGCACTTTCAATGACACTTGTTTCAATGCCTTGTTCTGCTTGAGGTGGTAAGTTTAATGGTTGTAAAGAACCTGGGATATCATGCCATAAGAAAGTAGCAAACATTGTACCTACTACTGCAATTCCTAAGGCAGATCCCAATTGACGAACTGTAGATTGAATAGCAGAACCTTGTCCCGCTTTTTCATTTGGAATTTCACACATCACAATTGAAGTCAATTGAGCAGAAGCAAATCCTAATCCTACTCCATAGATTAAAATGAATAATCCAATTAACCAAGTAGAGCAACCAGGTTGAATAAAGAAGAAGAATAAGAATAAGCTTAAGGCTTCTAAGGCTAATCCAGTAGAAACTACTACTTTTGGACTTGTTTTCTTAACAAATGGTGTTGCCATTCCACCAGCAAAGAATGCTCCTACTCCCATTAGAGATAGTAATAAACCAGCATTCATTGCACTTAATTGTAAAATATTTTGTAAGAATAATGGTAAAACAAATAATAAACCAAATTCCCCAACAGCAACGACAATCGCAATAATATTTCCTAAACTAAATGAACGTAATCCAAATAGTGAGAAGGAAACTAATGGATCTTTTCCTTGTTTTTCTAATCGACGTTCCCAAAGAACAAATAAAGCTAAAGTAATTACACCTAAGGCTAAGAAATAAGGAATCACAGAAATACCAGCAATCGTTGGTGATCCTGTTTTTGGTGTCCACCAACCATAGTTTTTACTTTCAATTAAAGCATAAACTACGCTAGCAAAACCAATGACAGATAAAATAAATCCTAACCAATCAAAGTGTCCACTAAATTTTTTCCCTGTACTTTCAGGAATAAAACGTAATGCTCCTAAAATAATAATAATTCCTAGAGGTAAGTTAATCCAAAAGACCCAATGCCAAGTCGCAAAAGTAGTAAATACTCCTCCTAATAATGGACCAACTGCAGCCATACCAGAGATTACAGAACCCCAAACGGCAAAGGCAATAACACGGTCTTTTCCTTTAAAGAATTGGTTAACGGTTGATAAAGTAGTTGGCAATACCATAGCTCCTCCAACCCCTTGAATGAAACGAGCACATAGCATAAAGCCAATATTTGTGGCAAAACTTGCCATCATAGAACTGATAATAAATACGATAACCCCAGCAATCAACATTTTTTTACGACCAATCGCATCGGCAATACGACCTGTAGTAATTAATAAAGATGAAAAGACAAGAGAGTAAATCGTAATCATCCATTCTGCATTTGTAAACGTAAAGTGTAGGTTTTTCATAATCGATGGTAATGCCACGTTTACGATAGTACCGTCAATAACAATCATTGAAACTGCTAAAGCTAAAGTACCAAGCATCCACCATTTTTTGTTGTCATTTGTAGTTTTTTCTTGTACCATAATGATTTCTCCTTTCTCCAATATAAATATATAACACAACCAATAAGGAAAAGACGAATCATCTGCTCCTTACTGATTGTGTTTTTAGTAAGTTCTCATTAAATTTTTAGGAATCTACGCATAGATAGTGTAGAACCAAGGGCACCAATCACCATTCCAAGAATAGCAATTCCTACACTTAATCCAATTACCCATGAGCCTGGAGTTAATAAATGATAACCTGCTTGTTGTAAAGTTGGCATTAACATTTGATAGATTTTTGGATAAATAAAACTCATTCCTAAAATCGGAATAATTGAGCCTAATAATCCAATCCATGCTCCTTCTAGGAAAAATGGCCAACGAATATAAGTGTTTGTTGCTCCTACTAAACGTTGAATTTGGATTTCTTGTTTTCGAGAAAGAATCGTTACGCGAATCGTATTAGAAATTAGAAAAATCGCAATAATTAGTAGAACGACCGCAATAATCACACCCCAAAGTTTTACTTTATCTGCTAAATGAAGTAAGCGCTCTGCTTCTGCTCCTCCATAGCTAGCGTCGATTACTTGAGGCATTTTTTTCGCAGCATCTTGGATTTTTTGCGTTTCTTTTGGATTATTGGATTGAACCATATAAACATCATATAAAGGATTATCTTCTTTGCTAAAGACTTCCCATTCTTTCCCCATCGTTTGAACTAATTTTTTATATTGTTCTTCTTTACTAGAGTAAGTAACCTTACTTACTTCCGGTAAATCTTCTAGTTTTTCTTTTAAAATTTGTTTTTGTGAGTTGGTAATTTTGGGATCCATAAACACGGAAACGGTAACATTTTTTTGAATGTTCGCTGCAATTTCGTTCATATTAAAAATAAATGTTAGAAAAGCAGCAAATAAAGTTAAAGTGACCGTTACTGCTGCAATGGAAGCAAAACTCATCCAACCATTACGTTTTAAATTCTTTAAACTATCTACAAAGTGACGGAAAAAAGTTCTAATCATAAGTGTACACTCCTTCCATCTCATCATGCACAATACGTCCATTTTCAATCGTTAATACACGGTGACGAATCGTATTTACAATGCTACTATTGTGCGTTCCCATAATAACAGTGGTTCCTTGTTGATTAATTCGTTCCAAAATCTTCATGATTTCCCATGTATTTTCTGGATCTAAGTTTCCAGTAGGTTCATCGGCAATCAAAATTTTAGGAGTATTTACAATAGCTCTTGCAATAGCAATTCGTTGTTGTTCTCCACCAGATAATTGATTTGGAAACATTTTTGCTTTATGGCGTAAACCAACCAAGTCTAATACTTCTTGCACACGCTTTTTAATTTCATAGGGCTTTTTCCCAATGACTTGCATCGCATAAGCAATGTTCTCGTATGCAGTTTTATTTGGTAATAGTTTGTAATCTTGGAAAATTGTCCCCATTTTACGGCGCAAGAAAGGAACTTTTTTATTTTTTAATTTCATCAAGTTTTCCCCAGCGACAACGATTTCTCCACGGTTTGCTTTTTCTTCACGATAAATTAGTTTTAAAAAAGTTGATTTCCCAGACCCACTTGGACCAACTACATAGATGAACTCTCCAGGTTCTACAGAAACTGAAACATTACGTAACGCAGTGGTTCCATTTTTATATTTTTTACTAACATCGCGCATTTGAATAATTGGCATATTTTTCCTCCTATCCTTGGTTCATTTGTGAACGTAGATACTCATTCATAAAGGCATCTAAATCACCATCCATTACAGCTTGGCCATTTCCAGTTTCGTGCTGTGTACGATGATCTTTAACCATTGTATATGGATGGAAAACATAAGAACGAATTTGTGAGCCCCAACCATTTTCCATTTGTTCGCCACGTAATGCTGCTTGTTCTTCTGCTTTTTTCTCCATTTCTTTTTGGTATAATTTCGCCTTTAACATATTCATCGCAATTTCCCTATTTTTCAATTGCGAACGTTGAGCTTGTGAAGCAACAACAATCCCTGTAGGTAAGTGCGTAATACGAACTGCAGATTCTGTTTTATTAATATGTTGCCCTCCAGCTCCACTAGCACGGTAAGTATCGATTTTCAAGTCTTCATCTTTAATTTCAATATCGATATCTTCATTAATTTCTGGCATCACTTCTACAGAGGCAAAAGAAGTATGACGACGATTAGCTGCATCAAAAGGAGAAATACGAACTAAACGATGGACCCCATGCTCACTTTTGAGATATCCATAGGCATTTTCTCCTTTGATCAGTAAAGTAACACTTTTAATTCCTGCTTCATCTCCTGGTTGGTAATCCATTGTTTCAACTTTGAAATGATGTTTTTCTGCCCAACGTTGGTACATACGAAGTAACATACTTCCCCAATCTTGAGACTCTGTTCCTCCAGCTCCAGGATGAATTTCTAATAACGCATTATTATGATCATAAGGATCATCTAATAATTGTTCTAATTCATAAGCACCCAATTGTTCTTCAAACTGTGGCAATTGTTCTTCTAACTCTTGTTGAAAATCGGCATCGGTTTCTGCTAATTCCACCATCATTTCCAACTCTTCTTGTTGTTGTTCTAATGATTGGAAGGTTTCTAATTGTTTTTTGGCTAGATTGACTTCAGCAATGATTTTACGCGCTCTTTCTGCATCATCCCAAAAGTCAGGAGCGCTCATCTCTGATTCTTTTACAGAGATTGTCTCTTCTAAACCATCAAAGTCAAAGAGACCCCCTAAAATCTTTTAATTTATTTTCTGTCTTTTCTAAACGACTTTTCACTTCACTAAGTTCCATAATTTTCCTCCATATTTAGGAAAAGAGGCAAGAACTCTTGCCTCTCCTTTTTTCTATAATTGTTCACTACGTGTCATATCATTATGAATACGTGCTTTTAAGAATAAACGAGTAACTTCAAATTCGATATCTGCAATCATTTGATTGTACATTTGATATCCTTCTTGTTGATACTCTACTAATGGGTTATTTTGTCCATAAGCACGTAAACCAATAGATTGACGTAACTGATCCATCTCATCGATGTGGTCTGTCCAATCTTCATCTACTACACGTAAAATAACAACTTTTTCAAATTCTAATAATGCATCAGCATCTAATTGTGCTTCTTTGTTTGCATATTCTTCTTCTACTTTTTGGAATAACATTTGTTTCATTTGATCTGGTGTCATTCCTTCAAAGTCAGCTGCTGTTTTTTCTTCTGCTTCAGAATAAATCGTTGTATTCGCAAAGTTAGCAATTTGTTCGTAGTTCCACTCTTTTTTATCTCCACGAGTAAAAGATTTAATAGAGCGTTCAATCGTACGATGCATCATACCTAAAATAACGTCTTTTAGTGAATGTTCTTCATTAATAACTTGTAGACGTTCACGATAAATCGTTTCACGTTGTTCACGCATTACATCATCATATTGCAACACTTGTTTACGTGAATCATAGTTGTTTCCTTCTACACGTTTTTGTGCTGCTTCTACTTGTTTTGTAATCATTTTATTTTGGATAACGATTTCTTCATCATCATCACCACGTAAATGCTCTAACATCGCACGAACACGATCAGAACCAAAACGACGCATTAAATCATCTTCTAAAGATAAATAGAATTGAGAAACACCAACGTCTCCTTGGCGTCCGCTACGTCCACGTAATTGGTTATCGATACGACGACTTTCATGACGTTCTGTTCCGATAACTGCTAAACCACCTAATTCTTCTACTCCAGGCCCTAATTTAATATCGGTACCACGACCAGCCATGTTAGTAGCGATAGTTACTGCTCCAGGTTGACCTGCATTCATAATAATTTCTGCTTCTTTAAAGTGGTTTTTCGCATTCAACACTTCATGAGGAATACGTGCTTTTGTCAACATATTAGATAATAATTCTGAAGTTTCTACCGCTACTGTACCTACTAATACAGGTTGTCCTTTGGCATGGCGTTCTTTAATATCTTCTACTACTGCATGGAATTTAGCTTTCAATGTTGGATATAATAAATCATCTCGGTCTTCACGCGCAATTGGTTTATTTGTTGGGATTTGAATAACATGCATATTATAAATTTCACGGAATTCATCTTCTTCTGTTTTCGCTGTCCCTGTCATTCCCGCTAATTTATTATACATACGGAAATAGTTTTGGAAGGTAATATTTGCCATTGTTTTTGTTTCATCTTCAATTTTAACACCTTCTTTAGCTTCAATCGCTTGGTGTAATCCATCAGAATAACGGCGACCATCCATAATACGACCTGTAAATTGGTCAACGATCATTACTTTTCCATCTTGAACTACATAATCAATATCACGAATCATAATGTAGTTTGCACGTAAAGCTTCATCTAAATGGTGAGTTAATGCTGTATTTTCTACATCATATAAGTTTTCTAAATGGAAAACTTCTTCTGCTTTGTTAATTCCTTCATCGGTTAATCCAATGGTTTTGCTTTGAATATCAATGGTATAATCGATTTCTTCTTTTAATTTTTTAACAAATTTATCCGCACGAATATATAAAGCAGTTGATTTTTCTGCTGGTCCAGAAATAATTAATGGCGTACGAGCTTCATCGATTAAAATAGAGTCTACTTCGTCGACAATCGCATAGTTTAAAGGACGTTGTACCATATCCTCTTTATAAGTCACCATGTTATCACGTAAGTAGTCAAATCCTAATTCGTTATTTGTACTATAAGTGATATCGCATAAGTAAGCTTCGCGCTTTTCAGCTGGCGTTTTAGCATTCGTATTAATACCAATCGTTAAGCCTAAATATTCATATAATTCACTCATCGCTTCTGCGTCACGTTGTGTTAAATATTCATTAACAGTAACCACGTGTACCCCTTTTCCAGAAAGCGCATTTAAATAAACAGGCATTGTCGCCGTTAATGTTTTTCCTTCCCCTGTTTTCATTTCTGGAATATTACCATCATGTAATACAATTCCACCCATAATTTGTACATGATAAGGGAATAAACCTAGCACACGTTTCGCTGCTTCACGTACGACAGCGAAAGCTTCATATAACAGATCATCTAACGTTTCTCCTTTTTGAAGACGTTCTTTAAATTCTGTTGTTTTTGCTTGTAATTGTTCATCACTTAAAGCTGCCATTTCATCAGCTAAAGCTTCAACTTTACAAGCCATTCGGTCTAGGCGTTTTAATTCTTTTTTATCGTTTTCGATTACTTTTTTCAAAAAGTTTGCCATCGCTATAATCCCTTTCTTCTCTTTCGTCCATGAGGTATGATCACCACAATCATACATTATTATAACACAGTAAGTGATATAAACAACATGAAACCCTTTCTCTTCCGTTGATAAAAGAAATTTATAAAAAAGAAAAGAGTGCTAAGCACTCTTTTTAATATCCATAAGGATGTTTTTGATGCCATGTCCAAGCGGTTTCAATAATGGATGCGATATCTGTATAATCTGGTTCCCAGTGTAATACTTCTTTAATTTTATTTGGGGAGGCAACTAATTTTGCTGGATCTCCTGCTCGTCGTGGTGCAATATGGGCCGGAATTTCTTTTCCTGTCACTTTGCGCGCCGCTTCTAACATTTCTTTTACTGAGTATCCGTTTTCACTACCCACATTAAAGACATCACTCTCTCCACCAGCAAATAGATACTCTAAGGCTAAAACATGAGCTTTGGCTAAATCCATGACATGTACATAATCTCGAATACATGTTCCATCTGACGTTGGATAATCATCTCCATAAATAGATAAAGCTTCTCTTTGGCCTAATGCCACTTGTAAAATAATAGGAACTAAATGCGTTTCTGGACGGTGATCTTCACCAATGGTCCCATCTGCTTTTGCTCCAGCAACATTAAAATAGCGTAATGCTACGTAACGTAGACCATAAGCTTCATCACACCAATGCATCATTTTTTCCATAAATAATTTTGATTCTCCATATGGATTTTTTGGTGTCGTTGGCATATCTTCAGTAATCGGTACACGTTCTGGCTCACCATAAGTCGCTGCCGTACTAGAAAAGATGATTTTGTCTACTTGGAATTCTTTCATTACTTCTAATAGTACTTGAGTTCCATAAACATTATCATTGAAATATTCTAAAGGTTTTTCTACTGATTCTCCTACTTGAGAAAAGGCTGCAAAATGAATTACTCCTTCAATTTCCTCTTTTTCAAAAACAGAAGTTAAAAAATCTCGATTACGAATATCCCCTTCATAAAAACGTGCTTTAGGATGAATCGCTTCTTTATGACCTAAACATAAATTATCTACGACTACTACATCATAGTCTCTTTCGATTAATGTATCGACCATATGAGAGCCAATGTAACCAGCTCCCCCTAATACTAAAATTGACATAACTAATCCTCACTAAATTGAATCGTTGCTTCAATTGCTTTTTTCCAACCACGATACAATTTTTCTCTTTCTTCTTCTTGCATATTTGATTTAAAAATACGACCTGTACTGTTTAATTGCTTAATTTCTTCAATATTATTCCAAAATCCAACCGCTAATCCAGCAAAATAAGCTACACCTAAAGCTGTCGTTTCAAAAATCGGTGCTCGTTCTACGTTTAGTCCTAAAATATTGGCTTGGAATTGTAATAATAGATTGTTATTGGCTGCTCCTCCATCGACACGTAAAATAGATAAAGGCAGTTGAGCTTCATGATTCATCGCATCAATAACATCTCTTGTTTGATAAGCAATCGATTCTAAGGTTGCACGAATTAAATGTTCTTTTTTCGTACCACGTGTCAAACCAAAAATAGAGCCACGTACTTTTTCATTCCAATAAGGAGTACCTAATCCTGTAAAAGAAGGAACGATGTATACTCCATTTGTATCTTTTACTTTACGAGCTTCTTCTTCAGAAACTTTAGCATCGGCCAAAATTTCTAAATTATCTTTTAACCATTGAATTGCACTTCCAGCAATAAAGACACTACCTTCTAAAGCATAATGAATTTCGCCGTCTAAAACATAGGCAATTGTTGTCAATAAGCCACAACGTGAATAAATACGTTCTAAGCCTGTATTCATCATAATGAATGCTCCAGTACCATATGTACTTTTTAGCATCCCTGGCTCTAACATCCCATGACCAAATAAAGAAGCTTGTTGGTCTCCAGCCATCCCACTAATTGGAATTTTTTGTTCATAAAAATGATGTGGCGCTGTGTAACCAAAGATATGAGCATTATCATGAACTTCTGGTAATAAAGATTTAGGAATATCTAGGCGACGTAAAATTTCATCATCCCATTTTCCTTCGTTAATATTGAATAACATTGTACGGCTGGCATTTGTATAATCTGTCGCATGAACTTCTCCATCGGTTAATTTCCATAATAACCAAGTATCAATCGTACCAAATAATAATTCTCCACGTTTTGCTTTTTCCCTAGCTCCTTCTACATGGTCCAAAATCCAACATAGTTTAGAAGCGGAAAAATAAGCATCTAACACTAACCCTGTACGTTCATAGAATAAAGTAGCATATCCTTGATTACGCCACTTCTCAGTCAAAGAAGTAGTTTGTTTAGATTGCCAAACAATCGCTGAATAAATAGGCTGTCCTGTTTTTTTGTCCCAAACTACAGTTGTTTCTCGCTGATTGGTAATCCCAATCCCTGCAATTTCACTGGCAGTAATTCCTGATTTCCCTAAACATTCAGAAATTACAGCTAACACCGAATTCCAAATTTCATTGACATCTTGTTCGACCCATCCTGGATGCGGATAATATTGAGGAATCCTCTGTTGACTTTTTTTTACCACTTGGCCATTTTTATCAAATAAAATTGCACGAGTGCTTGTTGTCCCCTGATCAATTGCTAAAATATATCTTTTCATAAATAATCCACTATTTTTTATCTTTATTTTTCTTCAAATTGAACGGCATCTGCAATCGTTGTTTTTGGTTCCTCAGTTTCATAAACCATTGTTTCTTCTTCTTTTTCACCAACGAATGCTTCTGGTTGCTCTTCTAATGCTTTTAAAGATAAACCAATACGACGTTCTGCTGGATTCATATCTAAAACTTTAACTTTTACTTCTTGTCCTGGTTTTAATACTTCGTGTGGAGTAGCAATATGTTTATGAGAAATTTGAGAAATATGAACTAATCCTTCTACTCCTGGGAAGATTTCTACAAAAGCACCAAAGTCAGTTAAACGTTTTACTACACCTTCTAAAACATCGCCAACTGCAACTTCATCTGCTAATTTTTCCCATGGTCCTTTTTGTGTTGCTTTCATTGATAATGAAACACGACCTTCTTCAGGATCAACAGATAAAATTTTCACAGTAACTTCATCGCCAACTTTTAATTCATCGCTTGGTTTTGCAACGTGATGATGAGCAATTTCAGAAACGTGAACTAATCCATCAACGCCACCTAAGTCAACAAAAGCACCAAAATCAGTTAAACGAGCAACTTTTCCTGTTAATACTTCATCTGCTACTAATTCTTGTAAACGTTTTTGACGTGCTTCTTCTTTTTCTTCATTCATCACTGCGACATGAGATAAAATTAAACGATTTTCAGAAGGTTCAATTTCCATAATTTTTAATGGTAAAACTCGACCTTTGTATTCTGAAAAATCTTTAATATAGTGATCAGTAATCATAGAAGCAGGAACAAAGCCACGAACACCAAGATCAACGACTAAGCCGCCACGTACGACATCGGTCACTTTTCCTTCAACAATTTCGTTGTTTTTAAATTTTTCTTCGATGTCAACCCATGCTTTTTTGGCATCTAGACGGCGTTTAGATAATAAATAGTTGCCATTTTCTTTATCACTGATTGTAGAAATAACGACTAAATCTAAAACGTCTCCTACTTTGACGATATCTTCAATTTTTTCAAAAGGTAAAGTAGAAAGTTCACGACTTGGAATTACTCCTTCTACTCCTGCTCCTTCAATTCCTACGATGACTTGTTTTCCATCTTGAATAGAAAGAACTTCTCCTTTTACTGTATCTCCTACAGATACTTCTTTTACACTATTTAATGCATCTAACATTTCATTTTCTTGATCTTTAAAATTTTCCGTCATGACATTTGTCCTCCTAACAGCATTAACGTATTTCTATACTAAGTTTATTATACAGAAAATGAATTCGTTTTACCAATGAAACACCTATTACAAAAGAAAGACAAAAAGAAGAGTAAGAAAAACTTACTCTTCTTTTTCTTTCATAATTCCTTCAATTTTTGCAACTACATCTTCAATGGACATTCCTGTAGTATCCACTAAGATTGCATCTTTTGCTTTGGTTAATGGAGAAATTTCACGCGTCTCATCTAAATGATCACGACGAGCAATATCTACTTTTAATTGTTCTAAGTCTGATGGAATTCCTTTTTCTAAATTTTCTTTGTGGCGACGTTCTGCGCGTTCTTCTACACTTGCTACTAAGAAAATTTTGACATCAGCATTAGGGAAAACACAAGTACCAATATCACGTCCATCCATAACTAAGCCACCTTTTTCTCCATAAGCTTGTTGTAGAGAAACAAGATAATGACGTACCTCTTCTAAAGAAGCTACTTCGGATACATGAGCATTAATTTCTGGCATACGAATAGCCAAAGTAATATCTTCATCATCAAAATATACATGTTGTCCATCTGCTTCTTGACGGAAAGTTAAATTTCCATTTTTCAAAACTTCAACAATAGCCTTTCCATCATTAAAAGCAAGATGATTTCGTTCTGCTAATAAAGTTGCACAACGATACATCGCGCCAGTATCTACATAAATATAATTAAAATCTTTAGCAATTTGTTTTGCTACAGTACTTTTCCCTGCTGAAGCAGGTCCATCAATTGCGACCACTAATGGTTTCATGAATCATATTCCTCTCTAAGTTTCTTCTTATTGTTTTACCTTTAATACTTGTCCTACATTCACATCGGTTGAAGTCAAGCCATTTAAATCCATTAATTCTTGTTGTGTCATTCCATGATTTAATGCAATACGATATAAATTATCTTGTGGTTGTACGGTATAAGTACCAACATTTCCATCTACATTTTCTGTGGAAGAAGGAGTAGTATTTTGATTCATATCTTCTGTACTCATCGTACTTTCTGACATCGCTGTATCTTGCATCATTCCTTCTGAATTTTCATCATTGGTTTGTGTACTTTCTAATAAACCATCAGAAGTTTGATCTGTACTATCTGAGTAATCTTCAGAAGAAGACTCTGCTGATTCAGAACTTTCCTCTTTCGTACTAATTACTTGTTCACTTGGTGGTGTTTTTTCATTTTTTTGTTGACTATGAGATAAATATAGATATCCTGCCACAGGGACAGTACAAATCAAAAGTACAAAAATAATAATTAATGTCATTGTCATTTTTGTATTCTTTTTTTGTTTATTTGAATTCGTCATGTATTTGCCTCCTTTTTCATTCCTTTACCATCATATCATAATTTTTTCCTACGCCAACCAATATTTTTCGATTCTATGTGGTTTTCTCTGTTTTTTCTAACATTGGTTGAAATAATTGATATAAAATATGACGCACTGAAAATTCTTGAGGTTGCGTTAATGATTCTCTTCTTGATTCTAAAATATCATCGATAGCAACCGTTTCTTGTTCATATTGAAAAACTTGCGGTTCTGCAAAATAGCGTTGAATAAATTGAATTCTTGAATAGGGCGTTTCTACAAATTCCACCATCGCTCTTAACTGTTGATAACGCTCTTTTTCTTTCTTTTTAAAAAGTCGAATAAAATCTTCTTTTTGATAGCCAATATCTTGCAAACAATGTAACCATCGTTTTTGTAAATCACTTTGCCACTTTGGATCAACAATAAAAAGATCAAATAATTCTTGGTATGCCTCTCGAATGAATAGACGTTGTAAAGAAATATCTTCTTCTTTATAAAGTAAAATTGAAAGAGCTGGCTTCCCATCTCTCCCTGCTCTTCCTGATTCTTGTACAAAATTTTCTAAGGAAGCAGGCAAATGATAATGAATTACAAAACGAATATTTGGTTTATTTACACCCATTCCAAAAGCAGTAGTGGCGCATAAAATTTCCAATTGGTTTTGTAAAAATTGCTGCTGAATTTTTAAACGATCTTCCGTCATCATATCTCCATGATAATACGCAGCAGCATAACCTAATTGTTTTAATTCTAAGGCCATTTTTTGAGCTTCTTTTTTACTAGAAAAGTAAATAATGCCCGGCCCTGCATATTTGGCCAAAAAATCAACGATATATTTTCTCTTATCTACTTCTTTTTCCACTAAATAATGTAAGTTAGAGCGATATACAGAATATTGGATTTCCACTGAATTTTTTTTCGCAAATAAAATCGTTCGAATATCTGCAATTACAGTAGGTGTTGCTGTAGCTGTTAAGGCAATCACTTGCGGTTGGCCTAAAGATTCTAGAATATAAGGTAATTGATAATAATCAGGACGAAAATCCACTCCCCATTGAGAAATACAATGAGCTTCATCTACCACTATCGATTGAATTTCTGTTTTTTTCAACGTTGCTAACACCTCTTCCTGACGAATTAATTCAGGACTAATGAAAAAAAAGCGATAAGAAGAAAGATTACGCAAAACTTCTTTTTTCTCTTGATAGGTTAATTGACTATTAAAAGCAATCGCTCTTTTTTCTCCTCGCAGTTGCATTTGTTCAATTTGATCATTCATCAAAGAAATTAAAGGACAAATAATAACAACTAATCCAGAGCGAACATAAGCTGGATATTGGTAACATAAAGATTTTCCATTTCCTGTAGGTAAAATTGCTAATACATCTTTATCTGCTAAAATTTGTTCAATAATCTCTTTTTGTCCTTGACGAAAAGAGTCATAATGAAAAATCTCTTTTAAAATCTTATCCATAAAATCCCTTCTTTATTTGAAATAACCGATAGGTATAAAAAGAAATTTCACCGATTTCTTCTTGTACGACTTGATAATTCCAACTACCAATATTCGTATTTTTTTGATAATAACTCATCAGTTTTTCTTCTTCTCCTTTAGTTATCCAATGCTGGTAAGGAAACGTAGGATCTACTAAAGCTACTTCAACAATATAATCAAAAATCGTTCCTTTTTTCTTACGCAAGTATCTTTCCATTTCCATTAAAGATAGAGGATAATGCACCGCTTTTTGAATCCATTGTAAACGCAGAGATAAAGTAGGTAATGGTAATTGAAGAATTGACTGTAGTTCCTTAGATTGCTCATAGAAAGTGGCTAATTGTATCCATAACTGTGTTTTTAATAAAAAAAGTGAAAAATCATCGAGTTGATACTCAGCTTTTAATTCTTCATCAGAAAAACCATAAAATTGGTGACCTATCCATTGACTAGCAAATATTTTTTGTTCTAAAGGATTTAAACCATCTAGCACTGTTTCCATAATTACTACATAGTTTTCAATGACTTCTTGTACTGGTTTTTCCCATCGTTGGAGGATCTGTTTTACTTCTTTTTTTTCAGTATAATTTTTCGTTAATGGTAAATAACGTTGATTCTTATAGCTATATTCAGAAAGAATTTGTTGAATAAAAAGCCAACGTCGCTGTAGAGAAAATAGCCATTGATCATATTTACCAAAACATCCTTTTAAAAGAACAGGTGTTTTTTCCAATTCCTCTTGTCCCTGTTCTGTTAATTGAATCCATGGGTCGGTATAAATCACTTTTCCTTCTTTTACTAATTGATCGATTGCTTGCCAATAGTCCTCTTTCGTTAATTGAGGGAGTAAATGGTAATACGAAAATAAATGGTAGCAAGCCGCATAGGTCAAAACAGAATTTGTTTTCTTTCCTACTAATACAAAATAAGCGGTACTAGCACGACACTTGCGACCATGTCGAAATAGATTTAAAATAAAGCATTGAAATGACATCTGAAACCTACTTTCTATAAAAAATAAAGGAGACAACATGAGTTCATATTATTTAAAAAAAGAAGAATGCATTATGTGTGGTCTTTGCCAAAGAAAGGCCCCTACTTGCATTGATTATGATGACAATAGCATTGTTTGTTGGAAAAATACAGATCAAGATGAATACTTGCCAACAAAAGAAGAAGAGCAGCCTTTAGCAAACGCTGCCAAATGCTGCCCTACTCACGCGATTCGTCAAAGAAAAAATTAACGTTTTGTTTCTGCCATTAATTTTTTCACTTCTTTTGGAGTTAATGCACGATATTGACCTGGACGTAATCCTTGCAGTGTTAAAAATCCATATTGTTCACGACATAATTTTTGCACCGGTAATCCACAAGCCTCAAACATACGTTTTACTTGATGGTAACGACCTTCATGAATCGTTAAAGAAACAACACTTGAACCTTTTGTTTCATCTACAGATAAAATTTCGTAACGAGCCGGTGCTGTCTTTTTACCATCTAATTTCATACCATAAGCAATCGGACGTAAATTATATTTGTCTGCAATTCCTTTTACTTTTGCCACATACACTTTATCCAATTCATATTTAGGGTGTGTCAAACGCTGAGAAAATTCTCCATCATTGGTTAATAATAATAAACCAGAAGTGTCATAATCTAGACGTCCGACTGGATAAATACGTTCTGGGACATCTGTGAAATAATCAGTAACTACTGGGCGACCTTTATCGTCAGATACAGCAGAGATTACTCCTCTTGGTTTATAAAAAAGATAATAAACTGGAGCTTCTTTACTAATTGGGACTCCATTTACTTCGATTCGATCTTGTGTAGACACTTTATATCCTAATTCTGTCACTGTTTTCCCATTAACTGTAACTACTCCTTGCGTAATTAAATCTTCACATTTTCGACGTGAAGCGACCCCAGCATGAGCCATTACTTTTTGTAAACGTTCCATATACCTTTCCTCCTATAGAAAAATGATTCTGATTCCTTTCTATAGCTTCCTTTCTTTATCTTTTTAATTATCCATTATATTTTTCTTTATATTTCTTCTTCGTTTTCTTCTGAATCTTTAGTAGCAAAAAAGGACTCTGTTTCTTTTCCTTTTTCTTCTTGCGTTAATGGTGGTAAGTCTTCTAAAGAATTTAGTTCAAAATAAGATAAGAAATAATCTGTAGTGCCGTAAAGTTTTGGCCGACCAATTTGTTCTAAACGCCCAATCTCTTCAATCAATTGATAAGATAATAATTTTTGAATTGCTCTTTGCGAACTATTTACTCCTCGAATTTCATCAATGGCAATCTTAGTAATTGGTTGCTCATAGGCAATGATAGCCAACGTTTCTAAACAAGGCTTTGTTAATTTCGAATTTAAATCAAAATTTGCATAATCTTCCACTAATGTCGCATATTCCGGTTTCGTTCCTAATACGTAATAGCTTCCTTTATCAATGATTTGTAACGCTCGATTTTGATTTTCCTTTGACCATTGCTCCACAAAAGAAGTTAATTCTTTTTGTGTGCAATGTAATAATGCTTCTAGTTCTTCTTTTTCAATCCCTTCTTCTCCTGCTACAAAAAGAAGTGCTTCTAATTTCTGAATCACTCGCATTCCCTTCCTCTAATGATAATTTCGCCAAAATTTTTCTCTTGTATTGCGACCATTTCATCGCGTTTTACTAGTTCTAATAAAGCTGAAAAAGTAGTTACTTTATAAAGAGAAGGTTTTCCTTGCCAACTTTTTTGTAAACTAAAAGAAGAATGATGTCGCAACTGTTCTTCTAGCCAACGCATTTGTCCACCAATCGTCCAGTGATCTTTCCAAATAAATTTTTCTTGTGCTTCCCCTTCTGTTTTCGCACGTAATTGTAAATGAGCAATTGCCTGATATAGTTGTTGAGCTTGATATTTTCCCATTTCTAACTGAACTTCTTTTTGATAAGGTTCTAAATTATAACTATCATGACTAAAACAGCCATATTTTCCCTCTTGCTTTTCATCTAACCATTCTGCGGCTTCTTGATATTGCTGATACGTCAATAATTGCTCTACAAGTTCTTTACGAGGATCTTCTTGTTCCTCTTGTTGCTCAATAGGTAATAACATTTTACTTTTAATCGCTAATAAAGTTGCTGCCATCACCATATATTTACTCGTCTGATCCCAATCTTCTTTTGGTAATTGCTTCATATATTGTAAATATTGTTCCGTAATTAAAGTCATAGGAATATCATAAATATCAATTTCTAATTTTTTAATTAGATGTAGCAATAATTCTAAAGGGCCTTCAAAACTGCCCACTTTCACATTTAATTCGTCCATTGCTTACTCCCTTGGGAAAAATTCTTGATAAATCTTGGCCATTCTTTGTTTTGTTACATGGGTATAAATTTGCGTAGTTGAAATGCTCGCGTGTCCTAATAATTCTTGAACCATACGTAAATCTGCTCCATTTTCTAATAAATGAGTCGCAAAACTATGGCGTAACGTATGCGGAGTAACATTTTTTTTAATTCCTGCATCTCGCACAATCGCTTTAATATTTTTCCAAATTCCTTGTCGAGTTAATGGTCTACCATGAGCATTAACAAATACTTCAGGCACTTCTCCTTTAACTAATCGTGGTCTAGCCTCAGAAAAATAACGTTCCAACCAACGTACGGCTACATCTCCAATCGGGATAATTCTCTCTTTATTTCCTTTCCCAATGGTTTGAATAAAGCCCATTGCTAAATGAAGTTCTTTTTGTTGTAAATGAATTAATTCCGATACTCGTAATCCTGTCGCATACATCACTTCCAAAATCGCACGATTACGCAATCCTAAAGGGTCTTTTGTATCTGGAGTTTCCAAAATTCGCTCCACTTCTTCTAAGGTCAAAGTATCAGGAAGATGTTGCACTTTTTTTGGTGTATCAATATACTGCATCGGATTTTCTTCAATCCATTTATCTTGTCGCAAAAATAAATAAAACTGACGTAAAGCTGAAATATATCGATTCACTGAACTGGCTGCATAGTTTTCTTTTTTTTCTTCTAAAAACGCTAAAATATCGGTTCTTGTCACTTCCGACCATTTTGTTTTCTTTTTTTCTTGCATCGCTTGCATAAAATGCAAAAGGTCTCTTTGATAGCTTTCTAATGTATTTTTAGATAACCCTTTTTCTACTTTTAAAAAATGTAAGTAATCTAAAATTGCTTCTTCCATTATTTTTCCTCTTTTTTATGCTTACAATCTGCACAGACTCCATATAATGATAAAGGATGATCTTCTAAATAAAACTCATACTTATCTCGAATCACACGATCAAGCATGCTTAATAAATCATCATCTAATTCAATAATTTTTCCACATTCAGTACAAAACAAATGATGATGAGCACGATTTAAGCTTTCTTTTCGCCACTCATAGCGAACAATATGATCGCCAAAGGATACTTTATCTACGACTTTAATATCATAAAGAATATCCATTGTTCGATATACAGTTGCTAGTCCAATATTCAAATTTTGACGTTTTAAAATAGAATAGATATCTTCCACAGATAAATGATCTCTAGTATGTAATAACACACGAATAATTTCTTCTCGCTGTGGTGTCAGCTTATATCCATGTTGATGTAAATAGCTTTGAATGGTCGTTAATAACACTGGATTTTCCTTTTTATCCATCTTACTCCTCTTTCAAATAAATCCAACCATCTTTTTGGTAGACTTTTCCTTCTTTCAATAATTTTCCTAATGCTCGTTTAAATTGTCCTTTACTAATAGCAAATTGTTTTTGAATTTCCTCTGGGGTAGAGCGGTCACTAAAAGGAAGAGCTCCTAATGGAGATTGCTCTAAAAAAGTCATAATCATTGCCGCATCTGGTGCAATTACTTCGTGCGCCCTTGGTTTTAAACTTAAATTTAAAACACCATCAGGACGAACACCAATTACTCGAGCAGAAACTCTTTCTCCTAATCTTGGCTCTACATAGCGCTCACTTGGATGAATAAATCCTAATTGATATTGTGTAGTTAAGACGTAAGTTCCTACCAATTTAGGTTGTACTACAATGGCCTCTACATTTTGATTATGTTCTTCTTTTGTACCACGACGGGTTACAGAGCGAATGACATTTTCACTGGCTAATTTTCCCCATACACGCTCTTTTTCATCGACTGTTAAAGAAATCATCAAATGATCCCCTTCTTTAGGCCATAATTGAGTTAATGCTGGTAAATCATCACAAGATACAACAATATCTTTATCTGGTAAGCCAATATTAACAAAGACTCCTAGATCTTTACGTACTTTTGTTACCACACCAAAGGCATAATGCTTTTGACGGATACGAGGGATTTTTGTCGTCATTTTTAATTGACCTTTTTGGTTACGGTAAACAAATCCCTCTACATGATCTCCTAAACGATGTTCCCCTTCATTTTTACTTAATTGATAAGTAATTCCTTTTTTTTGAACAAAATAATCTTTTTCATTTTCATCGGTAACCATTCCGACAATTACAGTCGCAATCTCTGTATTCAATATGCTTTCTCCTTCGATTTTATCTTCTTTTTATTTTATCATAATTTCCGCTTGCCCTCCATGTTCGAATCCATGGAAAAAGAGGAGTTGTCGCTCCTCTTATATCATATTATTCTTAATTACTACTCCATTAACTAAGCTTAAAACAAAAGCGGTCAATAAGGCAGACCAAAAACTAGAAAATTGGATACCACTTACAAAGAAACTGGTTAATTCTAACATTCCAGCATTAATAATAAAACTAAATAAACCAAAAGTAAGTAAGGTTAATGGTAGTGTTAAAAGGTTTAGGATGGGTGCAATAAACATATTTAAAAAAGCAAGCACAAAAGCAGCTAATATTGCATACCATAAACTTTCTACATGAACCATAGAGGGAAATAATACTGTCAATGAAATAAAAGTTAATACATTGACAATAATTCTTTGAATCAATGACATAGTATATCCTTTCTTTTCTTTCGATATGGATTCGAATTTATCATATCGTTATCTTACTATAATTTTCTCCCTCTGTCTAAAAACAAAATAAATAAGAGGGGAAAACCCCTCTTATTTTTTATTCTTCTGTTGTAATTAGCCCATATTTTTTATCTTTACGACGATATACGATGCTTACTCCACCGTGATCTACATCTTCAAAGATAAAGAAATCGTGACCTAACATATTCATTTGCAAAATTGCTTCTTCACTATCCATTGGTTTTACATTGACATGTTTTGTACGAACAATATCAAATTGTTTTTCTTCTTCCCATTCATCAGCTTCTTCTTGGGCAGCTAATACTTCTAAGTTATGTAAATGTTCAGAAAATTTCTCTTTTTCACGCATTTTGCGGTTAATTTTTGTTTTATATTTGCGTAATTGACGTTCTAGTTTATCTACTACTAAATCAATTCCACTATATAAATCAGGATTCATTTCCTCTGCACGTAGAGTTAAATAAGGTAATGGTAACGTTACTTCAATTTTTGTAGAACGTTCAGGATACACACGAAGATTTACATGTGCTGTTGCTTCTGGAACTTGATTAAAATAACGAGTTAATTTATCAATTTTCTTTTCCACATAAGCACGAATTGCATCTGTAACTTCAATATTTTCTCCACGAATGACATATTTAAACATACACCAAAACTCCCTTCAATGGATAGAATAGAAAGAGTTGTAACCCCTTTCTTTCTACCTTCATTATAGAAAATTATGACATAAACCTCAAATAATTTGTCTTATGCTCGCCATAAAGAAAAACTAACTACTTCCTTGGCTCCCCCTTTTTGTAAACAATCATAACCATAAGTAATCGTACGTCCAGTAGTATAAATATCATCCACAAGACAAATTTTTTTATCTTTCACGACACTACCCTCTTTTAAAGCAAACATATATGGAGTTTTTAAACGTTCCGCTTTATTTTTTAATCCCTGTGTTTCTTCATGGATTTTTTCTAAAAAAGAACAATAAGAAAGATGACTAAATTCTAATAATCCTTCTACTTGAGAAAAACCACGTTGTTCTCGTTTTGCTTTTGTTAAAGGAATCGGACATAAAATAAATCCTTCTTTTTGGTAGGAATGTAATGCAATATAGATTTCTTTTTGAAAACAATGACGCAAGGAATACTCACCTTTAATCTTATAACGTTCCATAAATTCTCTTCCCCAGTCATCATAGTAATAAAGAGAGTGATGTTGTAAGTGATATTGCTCCCGCCAAAGTTCGCATTCTTGACAGGGCACCTCTCGATGTCCACAATATGGGCAACGTTCTTCTTTTGCATCTACTTTCTGCAATGCTTGAGAACAATTAGGACATAACGAAGCTTGTCCTAAAAAAGGATGGAACAGTAAGTCTTTTATTGAATAACTAGGATGATACTCTTGTTTACAAAATAGACATTTCATGTTTTAATTTCTCTCCTTTCTTATTATTATCCATAATTTCCTTTTTCGCTTTTTGCATTGCTATGGTTTCCCCTTCTGACCAAAAGATAACCTTTCCTGTAGCAAAATCTTTTTTCCTTCCTGCACGTCCTGCAATTTGCACTAACACTTCTCTTTTAAAATTAGGATGCTCTGCATGCATGACCCAAACATCGATGTTGGAAAAAGTTACTCCGCGTTCTAAAATCATTGTCGTTAATAAAAGATCATACTTTTCTTGGTAAAAGTCTTGAATTTTTTCTCCTCGCTGTTGATCTTTACTATGAACACAAGCAATCTTTAAATTAGGAAAACACTTTTCCCAAGTCAAAAATTCTGCTTCTAGTTGATAAATACTAGGATAAAAAACTAAAACCCGTCGTGTAGTCTTCTTTAATTGATCTTTGATTTTCTTTTTATAATACCACTTTTGCCATCCTTTTTTAGGGAAAAATATAAATTGAGGAACAGGTAAGGGTTGTAGATGATAACGTAATGGAAGATGGCATTTTGGATAAGTGCTCAATTCTTGATTCATCGTGGCCGTCATAAAAAGAATTTTCCCATCGGGTTGACAAGCATGGTCTACCATTGCATGTAGCAAAGTATTATTAGCAAAAGGAAAAGCATCTGCTTCATCTACAATAATCAAATCAAAAGCTTGATAAAAATGTATACATTGGGGAATGGAACAAACTACAAACTCACTAAGAAAATAATCATGGCATTCGCCATATAAAATAGGAATAGGAATCATTGGAAAAGCTGCGGAAAAACGTTGATATAATTCTTTAATTACATCCACTCGTGGTGAAACATAAGCAATTCGTTTTCCTCTTTGTAATTCTTGTTCTAAAAGGAGAAATAACATTTCTGTTTTCCCAGCTCCAGTAACCGCAAATAAAACCATTCGTTCCTCTTTTTGATAAAGTCTCAATAAGTCATTGGCTGTCTTTTGTTGATAAGGAGAAAGCGATCCTTGCCAAGCACAAGAAATCTGTAATTGTTGCTTTTTATTTTTAGGAAAAGGACAACGTAGAATTTGATCTTGATTCGTTATTCTTCCATAAGAAATACAATGTGGACAATAGAATTTTCCATTGGGTAACGTTGCTTCTTCTTTATTTGTCCATTGATGACAAAAATGACAATAGATTTTATTCTCTTTTATTTCTAGTGCTGGAATCTGTTCTACTGCATAATAATAAGGATAAAAGACCTTTTTTCTTGTTAAAATAAATCTTCTCTTTTCTTTTGTTGGCTCTTTTTTCCATTGATGACCTAACATAAAAATCCCTCCACTCTTCTATACGAAAGTAAAGGGATTTTTGTTTTTAAAGAAGAGGAGGTGAAACAGGAACTTCGATTTCTTGAACTTCTCCCCAACAAAGACGAATTTTTGAAGCAAAACGTTCTTCAATAGATTGACAAAAGTTTTCTTCTTCTTCGACATCAATCATTAAATGAGTAGAAACCTCTGTTGTATAAGTAGTATCTACAATTACATATTGATTTTGAGATAAATAATATTGCAAAGAATCAATCAAAGCATACTCATAAGATAGTGTTACCTCTTTTTGCCATTTTTTCTCAACAATAATCGCCTGTTCTAATGCTTCTTTTGTTGCTTGGCAATAAGCACGAATCAATCCACCTTTTCCTAGTTTGATTCCCCCAAAGTAACGAACAACAATGGCAACAATATTTGTCAGTTCTCCTTTTTGTAAAACTTCTAAAATAGGCATTCCCGCAGTACCTGCTGGTTCCCCATCATCATTACTTCTTTGAATTTCTTGTTTATCTCCTAAAATAAAAGCACTACAATGATGATTTGCTTTCCATTCCTCTTTTTTATGTTTTTGAATATATTCTTTTGCTTCTTCTTCTGTTTGAACCGGATAAAGGTAACAAATAAAACGAGAATGTTTAATTTCAATTTCCGCTTGAGCTGGTTTTTGTATACTGTACATCTAACTATTTCTCCAATACAAATTCAAAACGATGGGCTGCATATTTACTACGAACATATTCTAGTGGACGCCCATCTTTTAAAAAGGTAGTTTGTCTCAATTGTAAAATTGGCTCTCCAACTTTTAATTCTAAAAGATCCGCAATTTTATCTGAAGCTAAAGAAGCTGTAATATGTTGCACCGCTTTTCCAAGGCGTAAGTTCTCTTTTTTAGCTAACGTTGCATACAAAGAAGAACTAATTTCTGTTTTATCTAAATTCATAATAAATTCGTAGGGAATACTTGTGGTCTCTACGCAAATCGGAATTTCATTCGCATAACGAATACGCTCCATACGAACAATTTTATCTTCACCATCAATCTGAAGCGCCTCTTGTTCTTGTAAATTTGGTTTGACCACTTTATAAAACACAGTTTTACTAGAAGGAATTTTTCCTTGATTTTCAATAATCTCTGTAAAACTTGTAATTCCAGACATTTTTTCTTGTACTTTTTGGCTGGCGACATAAGTTCCTGAACCTACTTTACGTTCCAATATTCCTTCATCTGCTAAGGTTTGGATGGCTTGACGTAAAGTCATACGACTAACTGAAAATTGTTCCGCTAAAATTCTTTCCGCTGGCAAACGATCTCCTACTTGCCATTTCCCTTCTTCAATACATTGCTGAATCTGATCATGAATACGCATATAAATCGGTGTTGATTCTGACATAATGCTCCCCTTCGATCCTCTCATTTTTTCTACAAAAAAAATACACCCTCGAAACCAAGGATGTAGCAGACTGGGGTAGCTGGATTCGAACCAACGCATGAGGGAGTCAAAGTCCCTTGCCTTACCGCTTGGCTATACCCCAAAATAAATTATAAACTGGGGTAGCTGGATTCGAACCAACGCATGAGGGAGTCAAAGTCCCTTGCCTTACCGCTTGGCTATACCCCAATCAATGGAGGAGAGTGGATTCGAACCACTGAACCCGAAGGAACGGATTTACAGTCCGTCGCGTTTAGCCACTTCGCTACTCCTCCCTAATTTAGAGAATATATTCTATTTTCTAACTGGGGTAGCTGGATTCGAACCAACGCATGAGGGAGTCAAAGTCCCTTGCCTTACCGCTTGGCTGAACCACTGAACCCGAAGGAACGGATTTACAGTCCGTCGCGTTTAGCCACTTCGCTACTCCTCCCTTTGTCCTGTCGTATCAACCTGACTCCTATATAATAACTGTTATTTTATTATTTGGCAAGACTTTTTTGTAATTTTTTTTGAAAAAAATTTTATTGATGTAAATTCCACTCTTTTAATAGGTATTCAATCCCATCTGAAAAATTACGAACACGCATTGTTGTTTTTTCTGGTTCAACAGTTACTTCAAAATTCCCATCTAAATCAACAATTGTTCCCATACATTTTTTTCCTAACCAAAATTCAGAAGCTGAATAATTTTTTCCATCACGTTGGATTGTTACTGATTTTTCCATTACTTCTAAATCTTTATTTTTTTTGCTCATGTTTTAACTCCTCTTGAATATGTTCTTTTGTATATGGACCATGATAGCATTCATCATGATTACGAAAAATACTGAATTTTAAAGGCACGTAATCAATACCTCCTTTTATGAAAGGATGACAACGTAAAATTCTAGCAACTCCCATTATACCACCTTTTATCACTCCGTGCACTTGAATCGCGTCTACCATATATTGAGAACATGTTGGATAATAACGACAACGTCGAGGTAATCCAGGAGAAATATACTTTTGGTAAAAAAAGATTAATTTTAACACAATTTTTTTGAGCATATCTTCTCTTCCTTTCTAAAAGAAAAAGGAGAAGCTTAACTTCTCCAAAAATCAAAAATATGTTGCCAAGTATCCCATTGAAAGATTGAGGACCATGATCCTTTTCCGACTACAACAAATCCTACAACCACTCCAATAAGAAATAAAAGAATGAAGATGACTAAAATAAGAAGTAGTCGTTGTAAAAAGCGTTTATTTCTTGTTTTCATTGGTCAACCTTTTATTTTTCGTCTGGATTCACGCGTTCGATATCTGCTCCTAGATCTTTTAATTTATTATGGAAATCATAGTAACCACGATCTAAAAATTCTAAGTGTGTTACTTTTGTTTCTCCTTCTGCGCATAATCCTAATAAAATCAAAGCTGCTGCTGCACGTAAGTCCGTAGCTTCAACTTCTGTTCCTTGTAATGGATTTCCTCCATCAATATGAGCAACATTTCCATCGATAGTAAATTGTGCGCCCATACGTGCCATTTGTGTTAAATGTTGGAAACGATTTTCAAACACAGTTTCAGTAATTTTACTTGGACCTTCTGCAATTAATTGAATAGCAGACATTTGTGCTTGCATATCTGTTGGGAAACCTGGATGTGGCATGGTTTGGATCGTTGTTCCTTCTAATTTTTCTGGACCAATAACACGAACTCCTTGTTCTTCTTGTTCAATCGTAGCACCCATCTCTTTTAATTTAGAAATTAATGGAACGTTATGTTCAACAATCGCATCTTCAATTAATACATTTCCTTTTGTCATTGCAGCTGCAATCATGAAAGTACCTGCTTCAATACGGTCTTGAACGACATTATATTCTACGCCATGTAAAGAAGATACCCCAGTTACACGAATCGTATCTGTTCCTGCTCCACGCACTTTTGCACCCATTTTATTTAATAAGTTTGCTAAATCAACGATTTCTGGCTCACGAGCAGCATTTTCTAAAATTGTTTCTCCTTCTGCTAAAACGGCAGCCATTAAAATATTTTGCGTAGCTCCAACACTTGGGAAATCTAAGTAAATATGTGCTCCATGTAAATGATCAGCTTTCGCTTCAATATAACCCGCTGTTTGAGTAATTGTTGCTCCTAAAGCTTCAAATCCTTTTAAGTGTAAGTCGATTGGACGTTTACCAATTGCACAACCTCCTGGCATTGCTACTTTAGCATGACCATTACGTGCTAATAAAGAACCCATAACAACAATAGAAGCACGCATTTGACTAACATATTCATATGGAGTTTCTACTAATAATTGTTTAGTAGCATCAATGACCATAGTATTTTCTTCACGATCAAATTCAATATCTACATTTAAAGCACGAATAATTTGTTCCATAATTAGAACATCAGACAAGATAGGAACATTATGTAAAATTGTTTTTCCTTCAGAAGCTAACAATGTTGCTGCCAAAATGGGAAGAACTGCATTTTTAGCTCCTTCAATTTTTACGTTACCTTCTAATGGATGTCCTCCGCGCACTAAAATATATTCCATCTTCATAACTCCTTCTAGACGATCTTTTTTCATTTCCATTTATCTTATTTCATTTTTTACTTTACGAAAGTGAATACAAAATTTTTAAATAACTGTATCACTTGCAAGAAGAAAGAACTTACTGTAAAACCAATGGCTATTGATAACAATAAATACAGTATTCGAATCTGTTTAGCATATCCCTTTTTAAAACATTTTTCCAAACGTAAAGATTGCAATGCCCAAAAGGTTAAATAAATAAACATTAGATGACATAAAATATAAACCATTGCTTCAAAGCCATAAACCATATCATCCCTCCTTCTAGTACCGCCTTTCATTTTATCATAGTATGTAACAAATGAAAATAAAAAAAGCACTCCTTATAAGAAGGAAAGAAAAAGTTTCACTAAATTCTCTCCTTTTATAAAGAGTACCTTATTATTTATTAACGATGTCTTGATACATTAATACGATTAATGGCACGATGGAGCGCAATTTCTGCTCGACGATATTCATCAACATCTTTCGCTTCTTTTGCTCTTGCAACAGCTTCTTCGGCACGAATCTTAGCTCGTTCTGCACGTGACACATCAATATCACGTTCCCGTTCTGCAGAATCAGCGACGATAGATACTAGATTATCACGCATTTCTAAAATTCCACCATTTACAGCAATCCAATCTACGTGCTTATCACTATCACAACGCTTAATTCGAACAACGTCAATGTCCAATGGAGCGATAATTGGAGCATGGTTAGCCATCAATCCAATTTCACCATCAACAGTTTTCGCAATCACCATTTTTGCATGGTGGTCGTATACTAAACCATCAGGTGTAACAATATTGACGATCATCATATGTTCATCCATACGCTTCCCTCACTAATATCCAATTTTTTTCGCTTTTTCTACAACTTCATCGATAGAACCAATATTACGGAAAGCTTCTTCAGGGTAATGATCATATTTTCCTTCCAAGATTTCTTTAAATCCACGAACAGTTTCTTTAACTGGAACATAAGAACCTTTCAAACCAGTGAAAGTTTCAGCTACGTGGAAGTTTTGAGATAAGAAGAATTGAATACGACGTGCACGTCCAACTAATACTTTTTCTTCGTCAGAAAGTTCATCCATACCTAAAATCGCAATGATATCTTGCAATTCACGGTAACGTTGTAAAATATGTTGAACTTGAGTCGCTACTTCGTAATGTTCTTTACCAACAATTTCTGGTGCTAACGCACTAGAAGAAGAAGCCAATGGATCGACCGCTGGATAAATCCCTTGGGCTGCTAAACTACGTTCCAAGTTTGTCGTTGCATCTAAGTGTGCAAAGGCTGTAGCTGGCGCTGGGTCTGTGTAGTCATCCGCTGGTACGTAAATCGCTTGAATAGAAGTGATAGAACCTTGTTTTGTTGAAGTGATACGTTCTTGTAATTGACCCATTTCTGTAGCTAATGTAGGTTGGTATCCTACGGCTGAAGGCATACGACCTAATAAGGCAGATACTTCAGAACCAGCTTGAGTGAAACGGAAAATATTATCGATGAATAGTAACACATCTTGATGTTCTACATCACGGAAATATTCAGCAATCGTTAACCCTGTTAAGGCAACACGCATACGTGCTCCTGGTGGCTCATTCATTTGTCCAAAGACCATGGCTGTTTTGTTAATAACTCCAGATTCACTCATTTCATGGTATAAGTCGTTCCCTTCACGAGTACGTTCTCCTACACCAGTGAAAACAGAGATACCCCCATGTTCTTGTGCAATATTATGAATTAATTCTTGAATTAAAACGGTTTTACCAACTCCGGCACCACCGAATAAACCGATTTTACCACCTTTTAAGTAAGGAGCTAATAAGTCAATAACCTTAATCCCTGTTTCTAAAATTTCTGTATTTGTGCTTAATTCATCAAAGCTTGGAGCTTTCTTATGAATAGAGCTACGTTCTGTTTCTTTAGGGAATGGTTCTTTTAAGTCGATAGTATCTCCTAAAACATTGAAGACACGACCTAATGTTTCTGTTCCAACAGGTACAGAAATTGGTGCTCCTGTATCTAGAACTTCCATTCCACGTTGTAATCCATCTGTTGATTCCATAGCAATCGTACGAACGATACTATCTCCCAATTCGACAGCTACTTCTAATACTACTTTCTGTTTATCCTCTTCTGAGCCTTTGTAAACATACAAAGCATTATTAATATCAGGTAACGCTGTACGATCAGAGAATTCTACATCCACAACAGGTCCGATTACTTGTACAATTTTCCCTGTGTTCATATCTCTTTGTACTACGAGTTGTAGTTTCTCCTTTCCTATTTCTTCTATTCTAAGGCTGCGGCTCCGCCGACGATTTCTGTAATTTCTTGTGTAATAGAAGATTGGCGTGCTCGGTTATAAGTGATTGATAAATCACTTATAATGTTATGAGCATTATCTGTCGCTGATTTCATCGCTGTCATACGAGCAGCATGTTCAGCAGTTTTAGCATCTAAAATAGCTCCATAAATCATACTTTCTGCATATTGTGGTAATAATTTATCCAAAATCGCATCTTCAGAAGGTTCAAATAAATAGTCCACTTCAAATTCTTGAGCTTCTGTATGATCTAGGTCATTAATAGGTAACATCTTTTCCATGCGATACTGACTTGTCAAAGAGTTAACATGGTGATTGTAGCAAACATATAATTCATCAAAAACTTGATTATGATACATTTGTACTGCACTACGCACAACTTGACGTACTTCATCAAAGTTTGGTTGATCACTTAATCCACGTAATTCATAAGCGACATTATAACCTCGACCTTTGAAAAAGTCAGCTCCATTTCCACCAATTACCATTAAAACACTATCTTCCTTATCGTGTCCTTTTTCTTCCATTACATTCAACGTTTGACGAATTACGGCACTATTATAACCACCAGCTAATCCTTTATCCGTTGTAATTACTAGATATCCAGTCTTTTTAATCTCTCTTTGTCGTAACATACAATGAAATTCCATTCCTTCTTTGGAACTAGAATCTTCAAACTCACTGTGTGAAGCAACAACTTGAGTAGTAATTTGTCGTACTTTATCTGCATAAATTTGGAAATTATATGCAGCTTCTTCAGAACGATTCAATTTGGATCCTGATACCATTTGCATCGCACTGGTAATTTGACTCGTTTTTTTTGTAGATTCAATACGACGTTGAATTTCCATTAAAGAGGCTCCCATTGTCTTCCTCCTTATCCTTTATGTAAAAATAATTCTACATACTCATTTAATAAGCGATCTAAAGTTTCTTCGTCTGGTAAATCTTTTGTTTCTTTAATTACAGATAAGATTTCTGGATTATGTCCTTCTACATAATCAAATAGTCCATTTTGGAAATCTAATACTTGATCCAATTCAATATTATCAATGAATCCATGCGTCAAAGCATAAATAATTAATACTTGTTTTTCTACCGCTAATGGTTGGTGTAATCCTTGTTTTAATACTTCAACGGTACGTTTACCACGATTTAATTTTGCTTGAGTCGCTTCATCTAAGTCTGAACCAAATTGAGTAAAGGCTTCTAATTCATGGTAACTTGCTAAGTCCAAACGTAAAGTACCAGCAACTTTTTTCATTGCTTTAATTTGCGCAGATCCCCCTACACGAGATACGGATAAACCAGCATCAATCGCAGGACGAACTCCAGAATAGAACAAATCATTTTCTAAGAAGATTTGTCCATCAGTAATAGAAATTACGTTTGTTGGAATATAAGCAGAAATATCTCCTGCTTGTGTTTCAACAACAGGCAAGGCTGTCATTGAACCGCCACCTAATTCATCATTTAATTTGGCAGCACGTTCTAATAAACGAGAATGCAAGTAGAATACATCCCCTGGATAAGCTTCACGTCCTGGCGGACGACGTAGTAATAGGGAAATTTCACGATAAGCGGCAGCTTGTTTTGACAAGTCATCATATACCACTAATACATGTTTTCCGTTATACATAAATTCTTCACCCATTGCAGCTCCAGCATAAGGTGCTAGATATAGTAATGGGGCTGGTTGAGAAGCACTTGCAGTTACAACAATTGTGTAATCCATTGCTCCATGTTGACGTAAAGTTTCTACAGCAGAACGAACCGTAGATTCTTTTTGCCCAATTGCTACATAGATACAAATCATATCTTGATCTTTTTGATTTAAAATTGCATCTACTGCAATTGATGTTTTCCCTGTTTTACGGTCCCCAATGATTAATTCACGTTGTCCACGACCAATTGGAACTAAAGCGTCAATCGCTTTCCATCCTGTTTGTAATGGTTCTGTTACAGATTTACGTTGCATAACTCCAGGAGCTTTTGCTTCTACTGGACGAGTCTTTTCAGTAACGATAGGTCCTTCACCATCTACGGGTTGACCTAATGGATTGACAACACGTCCAATTAAGCTTTCTCCAACGGGTACTTCCATAATTTTGCCTGTGCGAGATACTTTATCTCCTTCACGAATAGATTCATAATCACCTAAAATAATGATACCAACATCATTGGATTCTAAGTTTTGAGCCATACCGTATGCGCCATTTTCAAAAGCTAATAGCTCACCACTCATGGCATTATCTAAACCATTTGCACGGGCAATGCCATCACCAATATAAGTTACTGTACCTACTTCATCTACTGAGAGTACTTCTTTATAATTGGCAATCTGTTCTTTAATTAATGTACTAATTTCTTCAGCATTCATGCCCACACGTTTCTCCCCTCTATTGTAATTATGCCTCTAGCATAAGTGCTTTTGACATCATTTGAATTCTCTTTTGTAATGTACGATCAATTACATAATGGTTTGCTTCAATTTTGATGCCACCAATAATACTCGTATCAATTACATTTTCTAAATGCGCATGTTCATAACCTAAAATTTGTGCTGTTTCTTTCTCGATTTTTTCTAATTGTTCTTTAGAAAGAGGAAGAACACTCCAAACTTTTCCGGTAATAATGTGTTGCGCTTCGGCTAAACGATTCGCAAAGTCTGCAATCATTTCGGGAACTTCTGCCCAACGTTGATGAGATTGTACTACTTCAAGAAAAGAAGTAACTATCCCTCCTGTTTGTGCTACTAATGGTTGCATCATTTGATTTTTATCTTCTGCTGATAATTGAGCAGAAGATAAACAAGCTTGCAACTTTGGAGTTGTTGCATACACTTCTTGAATCGTTTGTAATTGTTGATAAATTTCTTTGGCATTCCCTTGTTCTACTGCAAGATCAAAAAGGGCTTTACCATAACGTTTTCCAATTTCATATTTATCGAGTTTCATTATATTCTTCCAACCCTTCAATACATGAATGGATCAATGCTTGATGTGTTTGCTCATCTAATTCTTTTTCTAAAATTTGTTGTGCAATTTGCAAAGACATACTTGCAATATCAGATTTTACACAAGCATAAGCTTGTTGTTTTTCTAAATCAATTTGTTGTTGCGCACGTTTTTGAATCATTTGCGCTTCTTCTTTAGCACTAGATAAGATTTGTTGACTATTTTTAGATGCTGTATCTTTTGCATCATTAATAATCTTCATTGAATCTTGACGTGCATTTTTCAATTCTGTTTCTCTTTGTCGTTGCAATTCACTTGCTCTTACTCGTGCTTCTTCTGCACTATCTAAATCATTGGCAATTTTATTTGCACGTTCATCAAAAATCTTTGTGATATTTCCCCATGCAAACTTTTTGACACAAAAAATAAGTAATAAGAATGAAATGCTGACAAAAAGGATGTTTCCAATGGTTGTGCTTTGACTAGCTCCTGCAGCAACCAATAATGTTGATGTCATCTTGTCGGGCACTTCCTTTCATATCAATCATTCTTTTTATCTTATAAAAAGATTAATAATAGACCTACAACGACTGCGATAATTGGCACCGCTTCAATCAAACCTACACCGATAAACATTTGTGTTCTTAATTCTTTACTCATTTCTGGTTGACGAGCCATTGATTCAATTGTTTTTGAGATAACGGCACCGTTACCAATACCTGCACCTAATGCTGCACCGAATACGGCAATTGCTGCTGCGATTGTGTTTAAATCCATAATAAATTCCTCCTAAATTAATGCTCCTCGCTAATTTTATGTGACATGTATACCATTGTTAATGTCACAAAGATGAATGCTTGGATAGCTCCGATGAAAATAGAGAATGCTTGCCAAATCATTTCAATAGGAATGGCGATTGGGAACATTGCTCCATTTAGTAATCCAAATTGAGCGATTAAGGTTAATAATACCTCACCGGCAAAAATATTTCCGTATAGACGTAAGCCCAATGTTAAAACGTTAGTAAATTCTTCCAAGATTTTAATTGGTAGTAATCCTGGCATTGGACTCATATAACTCAAACGAACATATTTCTTAAATCCAAATCGTTTCACTGAGACATAACTTGTTAATAAAATCATAATAAAGGCTAAGGTTAAAGTGATGGTTGGATCCGCTGTTGGACTTTTCCAAAAACTTACATCTTCGCCGATGGTAATCTTAGTGGCTAATCCTAGAACGTTGGCTACTAAGATAAATAAGAATAAAACAGAAGCAAAAAGACTAAAAGTCGGTACTTCTTTTTCAGATAAGTTGTCTTTAATGATGTTATTAACAAAATCAATGACATACTCTAAAACATTTTGCTTCCCTTTTGGTCGTAATTTCATATTTCTTGAACATAAGAAGATAAATAGAAATACGATGACACAAGTTAAAGCAATCATTGAACACACGGTACCATCAAAATGAATTCCCAAAATAGAAAATGTCCATGATTGTTCATGCATTCCTTTCACCTCTCTTTCCAATAAATTCGTTGAAAATGAAATTTTATAACTTCTATTTTCACTTTCTAATACTACCATCATTAATTAAAAAAAACAAAAACCAGAGTAAAAAAATGAAACGCTTTCTTTATGCTTCAACTTATTGAAATAAAACAAAAACATCGCGATTTTCCTTTGTTTTCCAAGAGCGATTATCATTTACATTCTCAATAATTTCCGAAAAATTTAAACTTTTCTTAATAATTTAAGATGAGAAATTTTCTCATAAACAAAAAAAGAAGAGGTAAACCCCTCTTCTTAATAACGATTTTTCAATGTACGTTGAATATCTCGCTTCATATCTTTTTCTTTTAAAGCTTCACGCTTGTCATACTGTTTCTTCCCTTTTGCTACACCAATCAAAACTTTAGCAAATCCATCCTTCAAATAAATTTTTAAAGGAACAATAGTAATCCCACTTTGTTTTTGTTCTTCCGCTAACTTTTTAATTTGTTTCTTATGTAATAGTAATTTTCTTGTTCTTAAAGGATCATGGTTAAAAAGATTCCCTTGTTCATAAGGACTAATATGTACATTATATAAGAATGCTTCTTGATTACGTACACGAATAAATCCATCTTTTAAATTTACTCTTCGATTACGAATAGACTTAATTTCTGTTCCTTGCAGAACAATTCCAGCTTCATAAGTTTCTAAAATCGTATAATCATGACGCGCTTTTTTATTTTGCGCAATTACTTGACCTTCCCCTTTTGGCATACTCTTTTCCTACTTTCTTTTCCGTTTTTTCTTCTTCTTCACTACGGTTTCATAAAAGGGTTTCTTTTTCGCTTTTGGTTTATTTTTACTTGATTTCCCTTTTGTACCTTTTTTCTTATCTTTACGCTTACCTTCTATAGTATGTTGTTGGCGTTTTTTCTTCGTTTTCTTTTGTGAACGTCCTTGATGAGGCTGTTTTTCTTTTGGCTGAGCCACATCTCCTACCATTACAAAGTCAATTTCTCTTGTTTCTGGATCTGCCTTTACTAATTTAACTTCTACTTGTTGGCCAATACGATAAGTTCGATGATGTTTCTTTCCAATTAAAACCATTTGATTTTCAAAGAATTCATAATAATCATCCAGGGTAGTCATATGAACTAATCCTTCGATCGTATTTTCCAATTCAACAAATAAACCAAATTTTACTACTGAGCTGATGACTCCAGTAAACGTTTGTCCGACATAAGGCATCATATATTCTGCTTTTTTCATTGCATCTACTTCACGTTCAGCATCTACTGCTACTCGTTCCATCACTGAACTATGACTAGCAATTTCTGGTAAACGTTCTTCCCAATATTCATCACGATGTTGATGATTTAACACATATTCATGAATTAAGCGATGAACCATCAAGTCTGGATAACGACGGATAGGTGAAGTAAAGTGAGTGTAATCTCTCGCTGCTAATCCATAGTGTCCTAATGGTTGTGTGTCATATTTCGCTTGTTGCATACTACGTAAAAGCATTGTATTAATCACTGCTTCTTCTGGAGAACCTTTCACTTCATCTAATAATTTTTGTAAATTTTTAGAATCAATATGGTCTTTTGTTCCTTTTACGGTTAATCCAAAATTTGTAATAAATTCAAAGAAGCGTTGAATTTTTTTCTCATCCGGTTGCTCATGCACACGGTAAATAAAAGGCCAATGATGTTGATTGAAATGATAAGCTACTGTTTCATTTGCAGCTAACATAAAGGATTCAATCATTTTTTCTGAAATTCCACGTTGACGAAGAACAATTTCAGTTGGTTTCCCTTCTTCATCCACTTTGATTTTTGCTTCTGTATCTTCAAAAGAAATAGCGCCACGTTCTTCACGTTTTTTCTCTAAAATTTGATGTAATTCTTTCATCTCTTTAAGCATAGGAACAATCGCTTGGTAGCGTTCATTTAATTCTTTGTCCCCATCTAAAATTTGGTTTACGTGACGGTAAGTCATTCGTTCACAAGTCTTAATGATACTCTTAAAAATTTGATAGCGTAAAATATTTCCTTTAGTATCAATTTCCATTTCACAACTTAAGGTATAACGAGCAACACGAGGATTTAAACTACAAATGCCATTTGATAAACGACGAGGTAACATGGGAATTACTCGGTCTACTAAATAAACACTTGTCCCACGTCCTTGTGCTTCACGATCAATGGCACTATTTTCTTTGACATAATGAGCTACATCGGCAATATGTACTCCTAAAATATAATGTCCTAACTCATTTTTATGTACATGAACCGCATCATCAAAGTCTTTTGTTTCATCTCCATCAATAGTAATAATTTGTTCTTCTCGTAAGTCTCGGCGAGTCTCATCTAAATGATTTTCATCTAATTCAGCTGGGATTTGTGCAGCTTCTTCCAATGTTTCTTTTTGGAACTCTGGATCAATGCCATTAGCTAAGACAATGGATAAAATATCTACTCCAGGGTCATCCTTGTGTCCAATCGTTTCAACAACAGCAACTTCCATCATTTTTTCTGCGGTTGGATAAGAAACAACGTTAGCTAAACAAATACTCCCTTCCTCTGGGTGCAATCCATCACCATTCACTAATATAGGAAGAGATTTTAATTTTTTATCTTGAGGCTCTAACATCGCATAAGATTCTGACCATTCTTCTTTATGCCAATGAATCGTACCGACAATTTCTGTAATTGCTCGATGTAAAATAGATACTACTTTTCCTTCCGCTGCTTTATCTTCCCATGGGTTTGCTGTTTTTGTAATTTCTATTTTTACCGTATCACCATTCATTGCCCAATTGGTTTTACCTTTAGGAATAAAAATATCTGGCTCTTCTTCATCAATGGTTACAAATCCAAACCCACGGTCGTTGGCACGAAAAGTCCCCTCTAAATATACTTCTTCTTGGGGTAAACGTAATTTACCATCATTCATTAATTCGATACAGTGTTCACTTTCTAAAATTGTAATTGTCTTCACTAATTGTTTAAAATCTTTACTTTTTGTTAGATGCAACTGTTGTGACAATTCTTCTACTGTCATCGGTCGTTCTTCTAATAACTGAGTAATCGCTTGTTTTATCTTCATATCGATTCTCCTTTCTGCTCGTTTTTCTTTAGTCTCATCTATTATAACATACCCTAAATCTATCGATTAAAAAAATAAACACCTGAGAAAATCAGGTGTCTACTTTTATTTCGCATTCATTATTGCTAAAATTAGTGCAATTGCCATCCACAAGATTGCTAAAACTGTTGTAGCACGTTGCATTACAGCTACAAATCCGCGTGCTTTTTGCTTACCAAATAATTGGTCTGCTCCACCAGTAAAGGCAGAAGCGGCACTATTTTGCTTGCTTGGTTGCATCATCACTGTAGCGATAATTAAAATGGAAATAATAATTAAAATTACAACCAGCGCATTGTACATAATTCACAGTCCTCTCTTCTATTCTACCTTTTTACTCTATCATAGAAGTTCTTTTTTTTCTAGTCTTTCTTCTGATAGAGCGTATTGGGGATATTTTTTAACCATGCTGGCACTTCTTCTTTTGAAGTATAAATCCATAGATGATGCATCGCGCGTGTAGCCATTGTATAAAGAATATTTTTATTTTGTTCTGCTTTTGTTTTTACCATGACTACTTCATCAAACTCTAACCCTTTGGCTAAAGCAACTTCTAAAACAAAATAGCCTGTCTCAGGTAGCGTTTTTTGATGAGAAATCCATTGCAAAGGCAGATCTCTCTTATGTTCTTCATAAAACTCTTTAGCTAATTCTTTGGTTGGTGCAATAAAAGCAATGCGTTCTTCTTTTTTATCATTTAATTCTGACAAGTTATGGATAAAAGTAGGAACTTCTCCTTGACGAATTGAAATCGATTGTTCTAATTCTAGCCCCATAATCGCATTACTAAAACGTGTAATTTCTTGTGTACTACGATAATTGGTCAATAATTGATGACGTACAAATTTTGTTTGGAAAATTTCATCTAAAAGAGGTAAAACACTCGTTCGTTCTGCTAATAATTGATGATAATCTCCGCAAAGGGTCCACTCTGCATGAGGGAATAATAATTTTAAAAGACAAAAATCAAGTCCACTATAATCTTGTACTTCATCGACAAAAATTGATTCATAATTTTGACGCAATGTTTTAGGAGTTAACCACTGTTGGAAGAATAAGAAGAATTTTGCTTGTACAGCAGTTAACTGATGATTTTTAATATTTGCAATAAAATATTCGGCATATCCTTTGGCAAAAGCGTATTCTTCTTTTGCTAGTACCCATTGATAAAAGTCAAGACATTGCTTTGGCAAATGAACAAATTTCAATTGTTGAATGGCTCGCTTTGCCGTATAAAAAATGGCATCCAATAATTGATCGGTCACAACTTCCTCTAGTTGTTCTGGTGCTACTTGTTGTTGAAGCTGATCTAACGATTCTGGCGCATATAGTTCAAACAACTCCGCAAATTCTTGACTTTTCACATAACGTTGTTGCACTTTTTCTAATGCACGTTCCCCTTTTTGTCGCAAAACTTCCATTTTCTGAGCTGGAGAACCTTCAGCGGGTAATGATTGATAAAGTTCTTGCCACTTTTTCTTACTAAATAAAAGTTTTGGTTCCATTTCCTTTGGTAAACCAAACGCAATATTTCGAAATTGCAATCCTCGTTTTGGTAATGTATCTATATATTCTTTTAATAATTGTAATCCTTTCGTTGATAACAATTCTTCTTCGAACGCTAAAAATTCTTTTTTCGTTTCTTCTTTTTGATATGGAACAAGCTGCCAAATCCATTCTTCCCATTCTAACCGCTGAATATCAACTTCTCCTAAAGAAGGTAAAACTTGCGAAATATAGTCGCTAAAGATAGGATTAGGAGAAAACATTAATCGTTCATTTGCTTTAATATACTTACGTTGGCGATACATTTGATAAGCAATTCGTTGCATTAAAACTACCGTTTTCCCACTTCCAGCTACCCCTTCAATTAATACATGTCGATGTGGATCTCGAATCATTGTATTTTGATCTTTTTGAATCGTTGTGACCACTTCTTTCATGTGTGCTTGACTTTTTTCTTCTAAGGCTTGTAATAGAATTTGATCGACAATCGTTTCTTTTGTATCAGCCATAACTTTTAATTGACCTTTTTCAATGACAAATTGACGTTTGTTTTCTAAGTATGCGGTTTGTTTCTTTCCATCTTCTAAAGCATAACTCATTTCTCCTAATTTATCTTGATAAAATAAATCACCAATCGGTGCTCGCCAATCGTAGATTTCTGGGTTTTCATCTGGTCCAAAATTAGCTAATCCCAAATAAATAGCTAATGGTTCACCATCTAATTGCACATAGAGTTTCCCAAAATATGGATTTCCTACCATTTTTTCATATAATTTTTCTTTCTTAGCCCATTGTTCCCAAAGTTGCTCATTAATTTGTAATTCATCTTCAAACTGCTTCCATTCTACAGCAGACTCATAAAAAGCTTGTTCATTTCCATCTTTAATTGGAATTTTTTTGTTTTGTAAAGCTCTTTGCTGCCTTTGAGCAATTTCTTTCTTTTGTTTTTTTATTGTTTTAACTTGGGTTACTAAATCTTGGGCTACTTCATTAATATGTAATTGTTCCTCATCCCATGTAGTCATTATGTCCACTCCTTTTTTAACTCATATAAATATATTAAGAAAACGATGCTTGTCCTATATTTACTATCGTCGGTATGTTAAAATAATCGAGAGATATTCACTCTTATCCTATTATAACCGATAAGAAGTGACAATAAAGAAAGAGGAACAAAAATGAAAACAAAAGGTATTGGCATTACCCATGGAAAAGCAATTTTAATGGGTGAACATTCCGTGGTTTATGGTGAACCTTGTATCGCAATCCCTCTTCTTTCTTTGCAAGTAAAAGCAAAAGTAGAAAAAGCAGCGATTGGAACCTTAAATTGTAATTTATATACTGGACCGATACAATCTTTACCTGAATCCTTAAAAAATATACAAGTAGCCATCCAAACTAGTTGTCAAAAATGTGGCATTTCTTTCCCTTTATCCGTAGAAATTCAAAGTGATTTACCTCAAGAACGTGGAATGGGATCAAGTGCTGCTGTCGCTGGGGCAATTATTAAAGCAATTTTTGACTTGGCAGAAAAACCATTATCCGAAGAAACATTATGTCTCTTCATTAATGAGGCAGAAAAAATTACGCATGGACGTCCTAGTGGTATTGATGCGATTGCTACTACTCATTCTTATGCTTGTTATTTTATTAAAGAGAAAGCATTGGAAATTTTACCTTTGTCTTTGAATGCTGATTTAATTGTGGCAGACACAGGAATTTTAGGAAATACAAAAGAAGCTGTCCAATGGGTAAAAGAACATTATCAAGAAAAAAATTATCAAGAAGCGATTCAAAAGTTAGGAAAATTAACAAAAGAAGCTAAAAAAGAAATTCAAGCTGCCAATGTTCCTGCTTTAGGACAATTATTAACAGCAGCCCAAAAGGAATTAAAGGAAATTGGTGTCTCCCATCCAGCTTTAGAACGCTTAATTCATATTGCAAATCAATATGGTGCTTATGGAAGTAAATTAACCGGCGGGGGCCGTGGTGGTTGTATGATTGCACTTTGTCCCCCTGAAAAAACAAAAATAATTTGCCAACATTTACAAAATGAAGCAAAATATGTTTGGCATTTTCACTTAAAGGAGTGATGGATTGTTGAAAGTAACAGCTCGCGCGCATACGAATATTGCCTTAATTAAATATTGGGGAAAACGTGATAAAAAATTATTTTTACCTTATAATAGTAGCTTATCTTTAACCTTAGATGCTTTTTATACCGATACAACGGTCTCTTTTATTGATCAAAAGGAAGATGTATTTCTTTTAAATGGTGAACTTCAATCTAAAGAAGAAACACAAAAAATTTCTACTTTTATTCAACGCTTTCGCGATCTTTCTTCTTTAGAAAAGAAAGTAAAAGTAGAAAGTTGGAATCATGTTCCTACTGCAGCAGGATTAGCTTCTTCTGCTTCTGCCTATGCTGCTTTAGCTATGGCTTTAAATGAACTTTTTCAATTATCTTTATCAAAAGAAGAACTATCTATTTATGCTCGACAAGGAAGTGGAAGTTCTACTCGTAGCTTATTTGGCGGTTTTGTTGAGTGGCAAAAAGGAACAAAACAAGATGGAACAGATAGTTATGCTGTTCCTATTTTAGCGCCTGAAGAATGTCCTGTAGGGATGATTTTTTGTCTTATCAATCAAGAGAAAAAGAAAATCTCAAGTCGAGAAGGCATGAACCGAACAGTAGAAACTTCTCCTTTTTATTCTGGTTGGGTAGAAAGTGCAGCTACCGACTTAGTCCAAATGAAAAAAGCAATTGCCAAAAAGGATATTCCTATGATTGGAGAATTAACAGAAAAAAGTGCCTTAAAAATGCATGCGACGACATTAGGAGCTAATCCCCCATTTACTTACTTAGAGCCATTTTCTTGGGAAGTCATTCGTAAAGTTCAAGAGTGGCGTCAAGAAGGACATACTTGTTATGCTACGATGGATGCAGGTCCTAATGTAAAAATTTTATGTCCAAAAGAAGAGATTTCTCTTTTACAACAAAAAATCAAAGAAACCTTCCCAAACTTGGAAACGATTTGTTCGTTACCAGGTTCTGGAGCGCAAATCTTATCTATAGAAAAAAATGAAAAAAAGAAAGGCTATTGAAAGTATTCGATAGAAAATAAACTATGATTACAGCAAGTGCACCTGGAAAATTATATATCACTGGAGAATATGCAGTTTTAGAAACCGGTCATCCGGCAATTATTGTTGCGCTTGATCAATATATTACTGTTTCCTTAACCAAACAAGACCATCGAGGAAGTATTACTTCTAGTTATAGCAATTTTTTACCAATTCCTTGGACAAGAAAGGATGGGAAAGTTTTTGTTGATGAAAGAGAAAATCCTTTCAATTATGTTATTACCGCGATTCAAATGACAGAAAAATATGTAGAAAGTTTAGGAAAAGAACTTTCTTTTTATCATTTAGATATTCAAAGTGATTTGATGAAAAAAGATGGTCGTAAATATGGATTAGGTTCTAGTGGCGCCGTTACGGTCGCAACTGTAAAAGCCTTATTAAAATTTTATGGAGTGCCCTTACAACCGCTATCCATTTATAAATTATGTGTTTTAACCCATCTAGAAATTGGAAGTAACGGCTCTTTTGGTGATATTGCAGCTAGTACTTTTGGGGGTTGGATTGCTTATTCTAAATTTGATCAACAATGGTTAGAAAAACAAGCAAAAACACATTCGATTCAAGAGTTAGTAGCGATGGATTGGAAAGACTTACGTATTGAGTCTTTACCTGCACCAAAAGAATTAGAATTGTTCATCGGTTGGACAGGAGATCCAGCCTCTACTACTTCTTTAGTCGATCAGATGAATCAAGATAATGAGAAGCATCGTGCTTTCCATCGTTACTTTTTACAAAATGCCAAGACGATTGTTGAAAAGACAATTCATGATTTTAAAACACAGCAAACAAAAGAAATTTTAGAAGATATTGCACAATATCGTCAATTATTGAAAGAATTAGCACAACAAGCAAATATTTGTATTGAAACGCCTACCCTTACAGAATTTTGTACGATTGTGGAAACTTTTGGCGCTAGTGGAAAATCTTCTGGTGCTGGTGGCGGCGATTGTGGAATTGCTTTTTTACCTAAATCCGTAGAAAAAGAAGCATTAATCAAAATTTTACAAGAAAATGAAATTGAATATTTAGATTTTCATGTGCATGGAGAAGAAAAATGACACAACAACAACGAAAAGATGAACATATTTATTGGGCAGAAAAATTTTATCATGAAAAAGAAAATTCTTTAGAAGGAATTCGTTTCATTCATCAAGGTCTACCAAAAATCGATGTAGAAGGTGTCGATATTCAAACGCATCTTTTTGATAAAGTACAAGCAGCTCCTTTTTATATCAATGCAATGACAGGTGGAACAACAAAAGCAAAAGATATCAATCAACAACTAGCTTGGGTAGCCAAAAGAGCTAATATTGCTTTAGCATTAGGTTCTGCCAGTATTGTTACAAGAGAAGAAGAAACTCTTTCTTCTTTTTTAATTGCTAAAGAAGAGCTTCAAGAAGGAACTTTTATTGGTAATATTGGCTTAGAGTACGAACCTTCTATGATTGAAGACGTAGCGAATCGATTAGAAGTAGATGCCATGCAAGTACATATTAATGTAGCTCAAGAGCTTTTTATGCCTGAAGGAAATCGTACTTTTTCTTCTTGGAAAAAACATTTATCAATGCTTTCCACTCTTCCTTTTCCTGTGATTATTAAGGAAGTTGGTTTTGGTATGAGTGGAGAAACTTTCACAGAATTAATTGAAAATAATATTCAATATGTAGATCTTTCTGGTCGTGGAGGTACAAACTTCGCTCAAATTGAGATTGCTCGTTCGAATCATCGAACAGAAAACCTAGCCACTTGGGGACAAACAACAGCCGAATCTCTTTTAGAAGCTCAACCATTTCTCAATGATCTTCAAATTTTTGCTTCTGGTGGAATTCAATCTCCATTAGATGTTGTAAAATGTATGGCACTGGGTGCACAATCCGTAGGAGTAGCTGGATATTTCTTACATTTCTTATTAGAACATGGAAAAGAAAAAACGTTAGATGAAGTTCTTCGTTGGCAAGAAGAAATTCGTTTATTGTATACACTATTGAATTGTAAAAATCATAAAGAACTGCAATATACAAATCTCTTTTTAAGTGATCATTTACAACATTGGTATAACACTCGTCAGATTGGTCAAGAAAATTTCGCATGTCGAAATAAAAAATGATATAATGAATACATTCATAATAAATATTAGGGAGGATATCATATGATTGAAATGAACCCAATTGGTAAAGCAAAAGCAATTATTGCCCAAAAGGACACAGATCAAGAATTGGCAAATCGTTGTTCTGCCCTAACCCCTGAAGATATTCATACCATTCGTAATACGGATGTTGACTTAACTTTATTACCCTTTTTAGCAATTCAAGAATTAAGTCAACGCTATGACGAATCGATTACTCAAGAAATTTTAGTTTCACCAATCCAAGAAAAAGAATTTGCTTTATTTAAAGAAAGATTACAACAAGAATTAGATGAATTTTTCCAATATCAACAAGAAAAAGCAAATAGTGAAGCCAGTAAAATGGATACTCTATTTTTTATGAATATGGCTCAAGATTTAATGATTCGTATTTTACAAGATGAGACTTTACTACTCTCTTATTTTTTACAATATCAACAAGAATTAGATAATTTATAATAAAAAAGACTTGATGAACTTCATCAAGTCTTTTCTTATTTTTGTACATTATATATTCTTTGTGCAAAGAATAATTCTAATTCTGGATACTGACCTAATAAATCAAAAAGATAAATTTCTTCTTTTTCATTTTTCATTTGTACTTTGGTCATTTTAGGATCTGTTTTTAATTGAATAGAATTTTCTTTATCTAAAGTAAGTGTCATATCACGGTAATCAAAAGTTTCATTATTATAAGTTAAATCACCAGTAGTACTAGCAATAAATAAACGATCCATTTCTTTTTCTGTCCATGCAGGTAGAATTTCGAAAGATAAAGTTTGATACGTTAAGAACGGATCAATCACTTCTTTACTTTCTTTTTCAATAACAAAGCCAATTCCTTCTAACTGTTGCATTACCGCATTCAAATAACGAATCACAAAACTTTTGATTTTAATATCTGCTGCTAGATGTAATAAATCTCCTGTGCGAACCGAAGCTTTTTTTTCTAACATATCAACTGTCAATACAGTTAATAAGTCTATCCCACAATGTTCAAAACTGATTTCACATTTTCCTTGAGTCGTATAATAAAAAAGCATAGAAAAGCAAATATCCTTATGGTCATAACGCAAACTTGGATTTTTCAAATCAATCGTAAAGAATTCATCCATCTTTAATTGACGATTGATATTACTGAAAAAGTATAAATATTCTTGTTCTTTTTTAAATAATTCTGCTCGGAAGTCTGTTAAACAATGACAAAAAGATTGATAACTTTCTGTTAATTGTTCTGTCGTAATCATCGTTTTTAACTCTGCAGTATAACGTAATTCTTCTTCTAATAATGCAGCTTCATGGTCTAACTTTTGTTCAATATCTCTCGTTACGCTCATTATTTACTCTCCTCTGTTTCTTCAGTCATTAATCCTTGCCACTCTAAGTTTAATTCTGCAATTTTGTTACAAAATTGTTCTGCAGTATAATTTTCTCGTTTCATAATTTTTAAATCTTGACGAACAAGTGCTTTTAATAAATCCATAGAACTCATTTCTTCTTGTACTTTTACCACTTGTTTTTTCATAGTTTCTAACTCTTGATATTCTGTAACAAAAGTTGTTTCTGGATGATCAGATAAATCTTGAATCATTTGTGATTCTTTTTTGATTTCTTTTTCTACTTCATCAATATCACTTTGTTTTTTCAAAACTTTACTTGTTAATGTATGATATTTTTTACGTAAATCACTCAATGTTCTTTGATGATCTGTAATGGCATCTTCAACTTTTGTTTTATATTCTAATTCTTTTTCTTTTTGTTTTGTTTCTTCTTTACGTAACATATCCATCTTATTTGCTTTTAATTGATCTAATTGTAACCATTCTTCTTGGATATGATCTAATACTTTAATTCCAACACCCAAATAATTTGTTTTTTGAATTAAAGATAATTCCAAAATTTTACGTGTATAAGCTTTATAATAATTTTTTCCAATATAATAAAAACGAGTCGTTGCTGTTCGTTCTCCTTCTAATTCTTCTAAAAATGGGAAATAATTTTTTAATACCACATTCCCCATCGCCATAAAATATTGTCCTAGAGACTGTCCTAACGTCCCCATCATAAATTTTTCATCAACAAACTGTTGTTGTTCACGTAAGAAATCTAGTAAGACTTCAAACTCATTATCCATCATTAATTGACGGACTTTTTCTTGGAAAATTGTATTTTGGTCAATTGCCGTACAAACTCCACTTTTAGCTAATTCAACCTCTGAATTAGCAAATACTTTCTTATCCATTTTTGTTCCTACTATGAAAATTTATTCATAGCTTTTCCTTTCGTCATCCTTTAATTCTATTATCCTATTTATGATTTGTTCTGTTTTTATCATACCATATTTCCTCACAATCCTCTATTTATGCGTTTATCAACAAAAAAAGAGATGGCTAATGCCATCTCCTTCTCTTTGAATTCAATTATCTTATAAGTTGTAGAATGAATCTAATCCACGGTATTCTGCAACTTCACCTAATTGATCTTCAATACGTAATAATTGGTTGTATTTAGCAATACGGTCTGTACGGCTTAATGAACCAGTCTTAATTTGACCAGCATTTGTAGCAACAGCGATGTCAGCGATTGTTGAATCTTCTGTTTCACCTGAACGGTGTGATACAACAGCTGTGTAGCCAGCTTCTTTAGCCATTTCGATTGCGTTAAATGTTTCTGTTAAAGTACCGATTTGGTTAACTTTGATTAAGATTGAGTTACCAATTCCTTTTTCGATACCTTGAGATAATTTTTCAGTGTTTGTTACGAATAAGTCGTCACCTACTAATTGAACTTTGTTACCTAAACGTTCAGTTAATAATTTCCAACCATCCCAGTCGTTTTCATCCATACCATCTTCGATAGTAATGATTGGGTATTTGTTAACTAATTCTTCTAAGTAATCTACTTGTTCAGCAGGAGTACGTTTTGTACCTTTTTCACCTTCAAATTTAGTGTAGTCATATACACCGTCTTCGAAGAATTCTGAAGATGCACAGTCAAATCCGATGAATACATCTTTACCTGGTTCTAATCCAGCAGCTTTGATTGCTTCTAAGATAGTTTCTACAGCATCTTCTGTACCGTCGAAACGAGGAGCAAATCCACCTTCGTCACCAACAGATGTTTCTAATCCACGTTTTGATAAGATAGATTTTAATGCGTGGAATACTTCAGCACCCCAGCGTAAAGCTTCTTTAAATGAATCAGCACCTACTGGTAAGATCATGAATTCTTGGAAAGCGATTGGTGCGTCTGAGTGAGAACCACCGTTAACGATGTTCATCATTGGTGTAGGTAATACTTTAGTATTGAAACCACCTAAGTAGTGATATAAAGGTACTTCTAAGTAATCTGCAGCAGCACGAGCAACAGCAATAGATACACCTAAGATTGCGTTTGCACCTAATTTAGCTTTGTTAGGAGTTCCATCTAATTCGATCATAGTTTTGTCGATTAACATTTGTTCACGAACATCCATACCGATGATTGCATCAGCAATAATGTTGTTTACGTTATCAACAGCTTTTTGAACCCCTTTACCTAAGTAACGACCTTTGTCGCCATCACGTAATTCAACAGCTTCGTATTCACCTGTTGAAGCTCCTGAAGGAACGATTCCACGACCAAAAGCACCGCTTTCAGTGTAAACTTCTACTTCGATTGTTGGGTTACCACGTGAGTCTAATACTTCGCGTGCATAAACGTCTGTAATAATTGACATTGTATATTCTCTCCTTTAACCTTAATGGATATATTTCTTATATCTTTTGTTATTATACCATAAGTTATGGGTTTTGTTTATATTATTTTACTGCATCTAATAATGCTAAGTATGAAGCTGGTTGTAAGCTTGCTCCACCAACTAAAGCACCGTCGATGTTTTCTTCAGCCATGTATTCTTTGATGTTTTCTGGTTTTACAGATCCACCGTATTGAATACGTACGCTTTCAGCTACTTCTTTACCGTATAATTCTTCTACAGTTGCACGAACAACACCACAAGTTTCGTTTGCAGTTTGTGCATCTGAAGATTTACCAGTTCCGATAGCCCAGATTGGTTCATAAGCAATTACTAAGTTTGCCACTTGTTCTGCTGTTAACCCTTCTAAAGCTGCTTTAATTTGACCAGAGATCCAGTCATTTGTTTCTCCGCTTTCGCGTTGTTCTAAGCTTTCACCACAGCAAATAATTGGTGTCATACCATTTGCTAAAATAGCTTTTGCTTTTTTGTTGATGTCTTCATCTGTTTCATGGAAGTAATCACGACGTTCTGAATGTCCAATGATTACGTATTGGATACCCATATCAGCAATTGCTAATGGAGAGTTTTCTCCTGTGAATGCTCCATTATTTTCAAAGTAGCAGTTTTCTGCTGCTAATTGTAATTGTGATCCTTTTGCTGCTTCAACCATTGGGTATAAGAATAAAGCAGGAGCACCGATTACAGAATCTACAGCATCATTTGATGGAATTTTATTTTTTACTTCTTCAACGAAAGCAATTGCTTCTTTCGCTGTTAAGTTCATTTTCCAGTTTCCAGCGATAATTGGTTTACGCATAATTTCACCTCAAAAAGTTATCTATTATTTATCAGAAATTGAATCTACACCTGGTAAAACTTTACCTTCTAAGTATTCTAAAGAAGCTCCGCCACCAGTTGAAATGTGTGAGAATTTATCAGCAAAGCCTAAAGAAATTGCTGCTGCTGCTGAGTCTCCCCCACCGATAATTGTTGTAGCATCTTTTAAGTTAGCGATAGCTGCGCAAACGCCAACTGTACCACGTTCGAAGTTGCTCATTTCGAATACACCCATAGGTCCATTCCAAATAACAGTTTTCGCATCTGCTAAAATTTGTGAATATAAAGCGATAGTTTCAGGTCCGATATCTAATCCCATTTGATCTGATGGAATTCCTTCTTCTAAACGATGACGTTCTGTTGGTGTATCGTTAGAAAATTCAGGAGTAGTAATTGCATCTACAGCTAATACTAATTTATCGCCTGCTTTTTCCATTAATTCACGAGCTAATTCAATCTTATCTTCTTCTACTAAAGAAGTTCCGATTTCATAACCTTTAGCAGCGCAGAATGTATAAGTCATCCCTCCACCGATTAATACTTTGTCTGCTTTTGTTAATAAGTTTTCAATAACGTTAATTTTATCTGAAACTTTTGCTCCACCTAAGATAGCAACCATTGGACGTTCTGGATTGTCAACAGCACCACCGATGAAGTCGATTTCTTTTTGCATTAAGAAACCAGCAGCTGATGGTAAGTTAGATGCAATTCCAACGTTAGAAGCATGTGCACGGTGAGCAGTACCAAATGCGTCGTTAACGAATACATCACCTAAAGATGCCCAGTATTTACCTAATTCAGCGTCGCATCCGCTTTCTTTTTTACCATCTACATCTTCAAAACGTGTATTTTCCATTAATAATACATCGCCATCTTTCATGTTTTCGATAGCAGCTTCTAATTCTTCTCCACGAGTAGCAGGTACGAATGTTACTTCTTTACCTAATACTTCACTTAAACGTTTAGCAACAGGAGCTAAAGATTTTCCTTCTTTATCTTCTTCTGTTTTTACACGTCCTAAGTGTGATAATAAGATTGCTTTACCACCGTTGTCGATGATATGTTGGATTGTTGGAGCAGCAGCAACGATACGGTTATCATTTGTAATTACTCCATCTTTTAATGGAACATTAAAGTCTACGCGAACTAAGACTTTTTTCCCATTTACGTCTAAATCTTTGACTGTTTGTTTTGCCATGGGATAGCCTCCTCTTTTGAATTTTCTTATATTAACAAAAAAAGCGAGGAAGCGAATCGCTTCCTCGCTTCAATAAGTTTCATTTTCAGAATAAAACGAAGTTTCTAAAATTATTTAGCTAATTTTGCGAAGTATTCTAAAGTACGAACTAATTGAGATGTGTATGACATTTCGTTATCGTACCAAGAAACAGTTTTAACTAATTGTTTACCATCAACGTCCATAACTTTAGTTTGTGTAGCGTCGAATAATGAACCGTAGTTCATACCAACGATATCTGAAGAAACGATCATGTCTTCGTTGTAACCATATGATTCGTTAGCTACAGCTTTCATAGCTTCGTTAACTTCTTCAGCAGTAACGTTTTTATCTAAAACAGATACTAATTCAGTTAATGAACCTGTTGGTACTGGTACACGTTGAGCAGCTCCGTCTAATTTACCTGCTAATTCAGGGATTACTAAACCGATAGCTTTAGCAGCACCTGTTGAAGCTGGAACGATGTTAGCAGCAGCAGCACGTGCACGACGCATATCTCCACCGCGGTGTGGACCGTCTAATGTCATTTGGTCACCAGTGTAACCGTGGATTGTTGTCATTAATCCTTCAACAATTCCGAATTTATCGTTTAATGCTTTAGCCATTGGAGCTAAGCAGTTTGTAGTACATGAAGCACCAGAAATAACTGTTTCTTCTCCTGTTAATGTTTCATGGTTTACATTGTAAACGATTGTTGGTACGTCGTTACCAGCTGGAGCTGAGATAACAACTTTTTTAGCTCCACCTTTGATGTGAGCTTCAGCTTTTTCTTTAGATGTGAAGAATCCAGTACATTCTAAAACGATGTCTACTCCTAATTCTCCCCATGGTAATTCAGCTGGGTTAGGATTTGCTAAAATTTTAACAGCTTTACCGTTAACGATAAACTCACCGTCACCTAATTCAACTTCTCCGTTGAAACGACCTTGAGTTGTATCATATTTTAATAAATGAGCTAACATAGCTGCATCTGTTAAGTCGTTGATTGCAACAACTTCAATTCCTTCTACTTCTTGGATACGACGGAAAGCTAAACGTCCGATACGACCAAATCCGTTAATACCTACTTTTACTGTCATTTGACATTTCCTCCTTAAGAAAATTCAAAAAATAATTTATTTTAAAGGGATAAACCTTTTAAAATCACGTTAATTTAATTGTTGGATACGATCTGCTGCACTTTGATCAGTAATCAAACAAGTTTGTTTTGGTGCTTGCTTCATATATCCACAAATTGCCTCTGCTTTTTTAACGCCGCCAGCTACGGCATAAATGAATGGGATATGATTAAGATCTTCTCTTAACAACCCTAAACGAGGAAGTTGGTAAATTACCTCTCCTCTTGCATTATAAAAGCATCCGAAACTTTCTGCAACTGCTTTTTCTTTTTTCAAAAAATTTATTTCATTTTCATCCATCTCTCGCAACGATGCCATCGAAATTGCATCCCCAATCCCATGGATTACACAATCCGCTTGTTGTAAAAGTTTCAATATGCGTTGAATCGATGGTTCTTTTTGCAAAGACTGACAAGTTTCTTTTCGAATAGACTCTGGAACATAGAGTGGTAAATAACTTCCACCGACTTTTTGAGCCATTCGTTCACAAATCACATTAGCTTGCCATTCTGTCTCATTACCTAAAGCGCCTCTTCCTGACACAAAACATAAAGGATAATGAGAAGGTATTGCTTGCATAAACTCTGCAGTAGAACGCAAAGTAGAACCACCAAGCACTGCAATAATATTCTCTTTCTTTCGTAATGTCCGATGAAGTTGTTCTGTCAAAACTGGCCCAAATTGTTCATAAACTTTTACATCTTCTGAACCATTCCCTGGAACAATGACTACTCTTTGAATCCCCAATTGTTGGGCAAGGAGCTGTTCTTGTTCTGACATAGATACTTCTTCTTTAAGAAGATTTTGCAGCTCACCTAATAAATGAACTCCTTCTGATGTTAAACTCATTCCTTCACGAGAAACTTGAATTAATTGTTCTTTTTTCAAAAATTCAATCTCTGTCCGTAATGTCCGTTCACTCCAAGATAACCGATCTGCTAAGACACGGCGTCCAATAGGAGCACACTTTTGAATTTCAGATAGTAGATGGTAACGCTTTTGAGCTACTTCTAATAAATCCGGAACCAAAGTATTTAAAGATAGCAACAATGAATCTTTCACCGGCCATCCCTCCTTGTGGTTAATCTCTTGACCCAGAGAGTCTTTTTTTGACCCACCAACATCAAAAAGGAAGTCGATTGATTTATCGACACTTATATTCTATCACTTATGAAATGATTTTCAAATATATTATTCCTTATTTTTTTCTTTTTCTGAAAAAAAATTTTTCTTAAAACTTTATTTTCATTCTTGTGAAAAATTATAAATCATCAAAACGCTTTCTTTTCGTTGTAGCAGGAATTCCTAATTCTTTACGATATTTTGCTATCGTTCGACGTGAAACTTCGTATCCTTTTTCTTTTAATAAATCACTTAACTTTTGATCAGATAATGGTTTTCTCTTATCTTCGTCATTGATAAGCACACGCAATTCTTGCTGAATTTTTTGTGCTGTAAGTTCTGCTTCATTGTCCGCTGAAAATTTTTGAACAAAGAAAGAACGTAATTCAAAAATCCCAAACCAAGTTTCGATATATTTCCCATTCACAGCTCGACTAACTGTTGATTCATGAATCCCCAATTTCTCTGCAACCTCTTTTAAGGATAATGCATGTAAAGGATGATCAGGTTGTAAAAAGAAATCAATTTGTGCTTCTACAATTTGCTGCCCAACAGATAAAATCGTCTCATTTCTTTGAGCTAAGCTTCGTTGTAGCCACTCTACCTCATTTTTCTTTTCAATCATAAATGATTTTTCTTCCTTGGTACTTTGATTGAACATCGCTTGATAATAATCATTTGTAAAATTAATTTGCGGCATATTACCAAAGTTTAATGTCAAATGTAGTCCCTCATGATCTTTTGATAATGAAAGTTCTGGGATTAATAAAATTTCTTTTACTTCTTGAAAAATAGCCCCAGGATTGGGAGTTAATGTTAAAACATAATCAAAAATTTGTTGAATATCTGATAATTTACAATCATATTTCTTTGCCAAATCGTTCCAATTACGATGCACAAAGTCTAGGAAATTTTCTTCTAAAATAATATAAGCTAACGGTGGAGAATATGGATCACGTTCAATTTGTAATAACAAACATTCTTGTAAATCTCTCGCTCCAATTCCTGCAGGTTCTAGTTGCTGTAATAAAGTTAATGCATCTAGATAAAGCAAATATTCTTCATGTCTTGGATATTCTTGTTTTAAATCGATGGTTAAATAGCCATTTTCATCAATAAAATCTAAAAGATGAATCATTGCATTTCGAATAGCACTTTTTCGATAATTCAAGTGGATTTGTTCTCGCAATGAATCATAGAGAGAAGTTCTTTGATCTGAAATTTGTGCTAACCAATCAAAATCTTCTTTTTCAGTATAAGATTTTAAATTGTTGACTAAAAACTGCTCTTTATAGTCACGATTGTATTCTAAAAATGGATTTTCTAATGATTTCTGTTCAATAAAATGAACTAATTCTTCAGTGCTATCATTGAGCAATTGAATGGATTGTTGCAATTGCTGTGTTAATAATAACTTCTGTTTTTGAACTTGCGCTTGTTTGTGTTGTAAACTTTGTTTCATATTTTCCCTGTCTCTTTTCACATCTTGAATACGCTTTATTATAGCATAATCATTTTTTATATTCTCCCCCTTCTTTTGTAATATTCTTCTTTCTCTTTATGAATGTGCTATAATGAAAGAAAAACGAAAGGAGCTCAATTATGAATTTAATTCCAACTGTAATTGAACAAACTTCACGTGGAGAACGTTCTTATGACATTTACTCTCGCTTATTAAAAGATCGCATCGTAATGTTAAGCGGTGAAGTCAACGATGATATGGCAAATTCTATCATTGCCCAACTACTATTTTTAGATGCACAAGATCCTGAAAAAGATATTTATTTATATATTAATTCTCCAGGAGGAAGCGTATCTGCTGGCTTAGCTATTTTTGATACGATGAACTTTGTAAAAGCAGATGTCCAAACGATTGTTTTAGGAATGGCTGCTTCTATGGGAAGTTTCTTATTAACAGCAGGAGCGAAAGGAAAACGTTTTGCTTTACCAAATGCAGAAGTAATGATTCACCAACCTCTTGGCGGTGCGCAAGGGCAAGCGACAGAAATCGATATTGCAGCTCGTCATATTTTACAAACTCGTGAACGCCTAAATAAAATTTTAGCGGAACGTACAGGCCAACCATTAGAAAAGATCAATCGTGATACAGAACGTGATAATTACATGACTGCACAAGAAGCAAAAGAATATGGCCTTGTCGATGAAGTATTAACTTCAAGTAATGAAATTAAATAATTAAACTCATTTCCTCGAATTTTAAGTGTATTTCATTTGAAATTCGAGGATTTTTCTTTTCTCAATTAAAGGTTTATTTATGATATAATGAAAGTGCTTACAATAAAAGTTAAAAGAAAGAAGGAATCTTCTATGCGTAAAGTAGGAATTATTGGTTTAGGTCATGTGGGGGTAACGGTAGCGTATACCTTGATTACAAAAGGAATCGTGGATGAATTAGTTTGTATCGATACCGATGAAAAAAAAGCAAAAGCTGAATTTTATGATTTTTCTGATGCACTAGCAATTTTACCTAATCAACCTCATATCATTATGAATTCTTATGAAGCATTAGCCGATGCAGATATTATTATTACTGCTTTTGGTGACATTCGTCTTTCCGTTGAAGGAAATGATCGTTTTGGAGAATTATCATTAAATGCTAAAAATGCAAAAGAAGTGGGTCAAAAATTAAAAGCAATTCAATTTGATGGAATTTTACTAAATATTTCTAATCCTTGTGATGTAATTTGTGCTTTATTACAACACTATACAGGATTACCAAAAGAACGCGTATTAGGTACGGGGACTTCTCTAGATACTGCTCGTATGAAACGTGCCTTAGCTCAACATTACAACGTTGCTAGCAATAATATTAGTGGCTATGTATTGGGTGAACATGGAGATTCTCAATTTATTGCTTGGTCTACCGTTCAAGTAAATCATCTTCCATTTTCTATTTCTGAAGCTGAAACAAAAGAATTAGAAGAAAAAACTCGTAATGGTGCTTGGACGATTGTTGAAGGAAAAGGATATACTTCATACGGAATTGCTAGTTGTGCCGTGGAAATTGTCAATGCTATTTTTAATGATGCGCATCAATTACTTGTCGTTTCTACTCCATTTAACGAAGAAGAAACTTATATTGGATACCCAGCAATTATTGGTGCTAAGGGCATTGTAGATACGATTGAACTTCCTTTATCTCAAAAAGAAAAAGAAGAATTAGCAAAAACTGCTCAAATGATCCAAGAAAAAATTGATCATTCTTTATAAAATAAAAACTCTCGAAGGAAACACTTCGAGAGTTTTTTGTATTTATTTTATTGATTAAAGGCGTCGTATTTTTCTTGGTCATAAATACGATCGATTTCTCCAATATATTCGGTTACACCATTGGTGAAAGAATTTTTGAAACGATATAGCCCATCTTCTAAATCTTCTTCAAAAATACCACCAAAATCATAATAAGATTTATTCGTATCCAATCCCCAACGGATCATTTCCCACTGCATCAAATAATTAGGCATTAAATTACGTTTTTGGTTTGTAGAACCACCATACATATACCAAACACGGTCGCCATAATTAATCGCTACCGCTCCAGATAAAATTTCCTCTTCATCATGAGTTAAGAAAATTTGTAGTTCATCTTCATCAAAAGCTTCTAATAAATCTAGGAAATACTCTTTTGGACGATAAGTAATGCCTTGGCGCTCTGCCATAATTTTATGAGTTTCATAAAAGGCATCTACCGCTTCTTTGGAGTGAGCACGCGCACATTGCACCCCTTTACGAATAGAATAACGAATATTATATCTCGTTTTAGAATGGAAGCTAGCTAATAATTCATCCTCTGTTTTTCCTTTTAATTGTAAAACCATATTCAATCGAGGCTGAATCGTACTATGTGGATCTACTTTTCGACTGCGTACGGTAAACCCTTCTGCTTCTAATTCTTTTTCTAACTCTTCAGAATACAATACTTCTGGATCACAGCGTAACATAAAAATTTCATCAACAGGTAAATATTTTTCTGCTTCGTCAAACAAAGCTTTTAATTGTTTTGGATTTAATTCTGCACAAACTGGACCTTTTGTGGCATAGGCAATCTTTTTCCCTACTGCATTATTTACCATTAAAATAGATAAACTAGCAGTAATATTACCTGCTTCATCCTCTAAATAGATGTATAAAGGTTCCCAGGCTTTTTTTACTTTAGACCAAGGAATGGATTGAGTGATTTTCCCAAATTCCGCATTCTTTGTAAATTGTTGAAAACGTTCTACTTCTACTGGATTTGATAAATCTAGTTTTGGCATCCTATACATCTCCTTTACGTTTGAACCATTTTTGATAACGTTCAATATAAGAATTATAATATTTCTTTATTCCTCTTTTACGTAAGACACTATCTTGGTCAAAATAAAGGGTAAATCCGTATTGTTTCGCATCGATTAAACGTTTTGCCTCTGCTTTCCAATGTGGATCTTCGATATATTCTAGAGCAACTTTTTCAGGAACGCCCAACCACAAAATTTCTTTTGTATTTTTCAATACTTCTTTTGGTTGTTCGTCAAAAATTAAATCAGCAATAATTTGTTGAATTAAATGACTTCCTGCCATTGTTGTATAGTAGCTACTACGCCCTAAACGTAAGTTCACTTCAAAAATTTTATATTGTTGATCTCGTTCATCATATTTCAAATCAATATCAGCAATCCCTTTGAATTGAATAGATTCTAGAAACTGACAACATAACTCAGAAAGTGGCTCATTTTCTTCACTGATAATTGCTACATAATTCCCTACTAACTCTGGAGTTACATCTTCCAAAATTGGATGACCAATGCTGATTGCTTGCACATGACTAGAAGCATCGACATAAGCATTGACCACGCGCATACAAGAATCATCTCCAGGGATAAATTCTTGTAAAATCATTGGATCTGTATAGCCTCCTTCGTAAATACGATTTAACGTAGCTTGTACTTCTTCTAACGAATCAATAATAAAGGCTTTTTTCTTTCCTTCAAATTCATAATCAAAATAAGAAACGCTATTGCTTGGTTTTAAAACTACTGGGAACATTAATTGTGATTGATAATTAACATAATTATCTTTTGTAACCACTTCTGTTTTTGCGTATGGCATTCCATGCTTTTCACATAATTGATAAAAAGCTTCTTTTTCCTCAAACTGTTGTAATTGTTCTTTTGGAATTACAGGAAGGTGATAATATTCTTTTAATTTTTCTTGTTGATTAATAAGCGCTACTGCATAAGCATCACTTGCCGCAAATAAAATTCGTTTTCCATCCATTTCTGGTGTTTCTTTAGCTAAACGAATTAATTCATCTACCATTGCTGTTTCATCGTGTAATTCTTTACAAATACGTACATCGATAATTTTAGAATGATTAGTCATAAATAAAGGCATTGTAGAAACACAAATGCTTTTTTCTTGATAGTATTGATAAATACTTTTGGCAATTCCATATGCATTTGTATCTGCCCCTAAAATCACAGGTAAAAATTTCATTTCAGGCATCCTCTTTCCAACGATACTATTTAGGCAAATTCCATTAATTCTGGCATTTCACCGTTATGATTGAAGTAAATATCATACCAAACTAGGAAGGTATAAATATTCCAAATTTTCTTACGATCATTATTTTTATCGTTATAGAAATCGTCTAATAGTTGAGTGATTTTTTCACGATCAAAGAATTGAGAAACAAATTCTTGATTAAACATGTCACGTACAACATGATAGAATTTATCTTCATGCAACCACACTTTAATTGGAGTTGGGAATCCTAATTTTGTACGATCATACCATTCTTGTGGAATATGACGAGCGGCAGCTTGACGGAATGCATATTTTGTATTTTCTGCATTGATTAAATATTTATTTGGCACTACTTCAGAAACTTCTGCTACTTTACGGTCTAAAATCGGCACACGTAATTCTAAAGAGTTTGCCATAGACATTTTGTCCGCTTTTAATAAAATATCTCCTGGCATCCATTGGTGAATATCTAAATATTGCATTTTACGTAATTCACAGTCTTCTTTTTCCACTTTTTTGTAGATAGGTCCAACAATATCTTCAATCGTTGGTGCTTTACGGTATTCTGGTGTTAAAATTTCATCCGCTTCTTCTGGTTCAAAAATACGAGAAGGTCCAATAAAGAATTCTTCTGCTGGAGCTAAAGAAGTGTATAAGTGTAATTGACCATGGAAATGTTTATGCTTAATTGATTTTGCAATTTTATAACGCATATTTTTTGGTAATTTTTTCATTCCTTCTGCTACGACACGGATTGCTTTTACATTAGAATAGAAACCATAAGTTTGGTATCCAGCAAATAATTCGTCAGCGCCTTCCCCACTCATTACTACTTTCATATCACGACTAGCAAATTCAGATAAGAAGTATAACGGTACACAAGAGAAGTTTGAATCGGGTTCATCTAAGAAATATTGGATGCGTGGAAATGCTGAAAATGCTTCTTCTGAACCAATCACACGAGATTTATTGTTTAACTCTAATTTATCTGCTAAAGCTTTTGCTGCATCAGCTTCACTATATTCTCCACCATCAAATCCAATAGAATACGTTTGATTTGGACGTAATACAGCTGCTACATAACTAGAATCTACTCCACTAGATAAGAAAGATCCAATTTCTACATCAGCTTCTTCATGAATTTTGATGGAAGATTTCACTACATCATCAATTTTATCTACAGTTTCTTCTAAACTTAAGTTTTCTGGATGAGCATGATAATCATAATATTGTTCAATATTCATAACACCATTTTTGTAAGTAAAACGATGTCCTTCTTTTAATTTAAATACCCCTTTAAAGAAAGTTTCATTAATTGCTGGGTATTGGAAAGTCATAAATGGTTTTAATGCTTCTTTGTTTAATTCTTTTTCAAAGCTTGGATGAGGTAAGAAGCTTTTAATTTCAGAACCATACATAAAAGTACCATTCATATTTGCATAATAGAATGGTTTAATTCCAAAGTGGTCACGAGCACCAAATAATTCTTTTGTTTCTTCATCCCAAATTACAAAAGCAAACATTCCACGCAATTTTTTCACGATATCTTGACCATATTCTTCATAACCGTGCAAAATTACTTCTGTATCCGTATGCGTAGTGAAAACATGTCCTTTAGCTACTAAATCTTCACGTAATGCTTTATAGTTATAAACTTCCCCATTGAAAGTAATGACTTTTGTTTTATCTTCGTTATAAATTGGTTGGCTACCTTCTGATAAATCAATAATACTTAAACGGCGGAATCCTAATCCTACTTCATCTGTTACGTGCATTCCAGAACTATCTGGCCCACGGTGGACAATTTTATCCATCATTTCTTTTAAAATTGGTTTTTTATCTTCCGCTGAACGTTGGTCTACAAATCCAACAATACCACACATAATCACGCCTCCATTTTTTATATTTCATACTTCATTTTTCGTTAATATCTTTGTTCATATGTTAGAGTAATTATAACATAGAAAGACTAAAAAAGAAGAAGCCTCTTTCATTTTAGGTTGAATTTTTATACTTCTCTTTACTTCTTCTTTGTAGACATTAAGAAACAATTTATACATTTTCTTTTGTTCTATTATTTTCTTCTTGTTGCATTTTTTCTGCAATTTCATTAATTTTACGCAAACGATGATTTACTCCTGATTTAGAAATTGGACCCGAAGGAACGAGTTCTCCCAATTCTTTAATACTTAACTCTGGATAATCCAATCGTAATTGAGCGATTTCTTGTAATTTATCATTTAAGGAATCCAATCCAACTTGTTCCTCAATGTAACGAATATTGCGAATTTGTCTTGTGGCTGCATCAATCGTTTTATTCAAATTGGCATTATCACAGTTTACAAGACGATTGACGTTATTTCTCATATCACGAACAATACGAATATCTTCAAATTTTAACATCGCGTTTGTCGCCCCAATCAGAGTTAAAAATTCAGAAATTTTTTCTGCTTCTTTCAAATAAGTAATAAATCCATTACGACGAGGTAAGGTTCTAGCATTTAAACCAAAATAATTCATCATCGTACAAATATCTTCATTGTGCTCTTCATATAAAGAATAAATTTCTAAATGATAGCTACTTGTTTCTGGATTATTTACAGATCCACTCGCTAAAAATGCGCCTCGTAAATAAGAGCGCATTTTTTGTGAATTTCCCATAATGGAATCCGATACTTGGTCTTTAAACATCAATCCATCCATAATATCAAGATCAGATAAGATAGAAAGTGTATTTTGTTTTAAACGAACAATATAAACATTGTTCTTTTTTAATTTCATTTTTTTACGTACCAACAAATCACTCGTTACCCCATAATGTTGGATCAATAAAGAATAAATTCTTCGAGCGATTGCAGCATTTTCTGTTTGTACATTTAAAACCCACATTTGACGATAAATATTAATCGTTCCATTCATCTTAATGAGTGCAGCCAACTCTGCTTTTGCATGCTCACGGTGCACTTCTAATTGAGTTAATTCTTTTTTTACATCGGAGGCAAAAGACATGTTATCCCTCCTTTTTCTTTTCTCCTTTTTCTAACTGTTCCATCAATGCTTGAACAACTTTTTCTCCATCATGGAACACTCCTTCATCGCGCAAGCAAAGGAAATTTTTAGCTACGACTTGGCAATGCTCTTCTTTTAATGCGCAAGGATCATGTCGCACTTGAACTAAATACTCATCATAGCGCTGAGCATTCATTTTTTCCAAAGGAATCGTTTCGACATTCACCAAAACCGTATCAATAAAGCGATGATGTAAATGGCGATGCAAAATCTTCACATGATCGGCATCACTAAATTCTTCGGTTTCTCCTTTTTGCGTCATAATATTACAAATATATACTTTTTGCGCTGAAGTTTCAATGATTGCTTTACCAATTTCTGGAATCATTAAATTGGGTAAAATACTCGTGAACAAACTTCCTGGTCCCATTACAATCATGTCAGCGTTCATAATTTCTTCCACTACATGCGGACAAGGTTCTGGTAATTCATCTTTTTGATCTTTTGTTACATGAATTTCATGAATTGTTTGACGACGTTTTGTAATCGTAGTTTCTCCAGAAAGAATCGTTTGATCTTCAAAAACAGCATGTAAGGTCAAACTTTCATCGGCTGCAGGATAAACTTTCCCGGTAATATTTAACAAACGAGATAATGTTTGAACGGCTTGATAAATTCCACCTTCCATATCATTTAGTGCCGCAATAATTAAATTTCCTAGTGCATGATTTTCTAGTCCATTTTCAAAACGATATTGGAAAATATCCGTCCATTCTTTTTCCACATTACTTAAAGCAACAAGAACATTGCGCAAATCTCCTGGTGGAGCCATTTCCATCATTTTACGTAATTTCCCACTACTTCCTCCATCATCCGCTACCGTTACAATGGCTGTTAATTCACAATCTTGTTTCTTTAGTTCTTTTAAAATCACAGGTAAGCCTGTTCCGCCACCAATGACGACAATTTTCTTTTTCGTTTCTTCCATCCTCTTTATCCCTTAATCAATTAATTTATCTCGATGACTAGTATTGACAATATACCCTTCTTCTTTAAAGTCATGACTTAGGCGTTCAGTAATAGCTACAGATCGATGATGTCCTCCTGTACAGCCAATCGCAATCGTAACACTTTTCTTCCCTTCCTCTTGATATCCAGGAATGGCTGTATCTAATAAAGATTTCAATTTCTCATAAAATTCTTCAGTTTCTGGGAAACTCATCACGTAGTCATATACCTCTGCATCTTCCCCAGTTTTATCACGTAAACGATCAATATAATATGGATTTGGTAAAAAACGAACGTCCATGACTACATCGGCATCAATGGGGATCCCATGTTTAAATCCAAAACTCATCAATTGTAGATGGAAAGGATTATCGGTCGCATTTTGATAAATTTCTAAAATCTTTTCTTTTAATTCTCGAGCACTAAGATGAGAAGTATCAATTACAACTTGCGCTTCTTCATGTAAGCGATAAAGCATTTCTTTTTCTTTTTGAATTCCCTCTAAAATACGTCCATCTTGAGCTAATGGATGGTTACGTCTTGTTTCTTTATAACGAGAAACTAATTCTTCTTCACTGGCATCTAAAAAAAGAATACTAAAGTCTAGACTATCCATATTTTGTGCTTTTTCTAGCATTTCTTCACTTTCTTTAAAGAAGCTACGTGAACGTAAATCTACCACCATCGCAATTTTTTTAATGGCACCATTTTCACGAACCACTTCTAAAAACTTGGTAAATAAGCCAGGAGGCATATTATCAATGCAAAAATAGCCCATATCCTCAAAACATTGCATTGCTACAGTTTTACCTGCTCCACTCATTCCTGTGATAATCACTAATTTTAATTTATCTTCCATTGTTTCGTTCCTTCCATAATTTCTTTAAATATTGACCCGTGTAACTCTCCTTACATTGAGCTACTTCTTTTGGCGTTCCTGTCGCAATGACTTGCCCACCTTTTACGCCACCTTCTGGTCCTAGATCAATAATATAATCCGCACATTGAATTACATCTAAGTTATGTTCAATCACTAACACGGTATTTCCATTATCTACAAGTCTTTGTAAAATGTCTAGTAATCGTTTGACATCATCTGGATGTAACCCGGTAGTAGGTTCATCTAAAATGTAAAGGTAATTTCCGGTATTTTTCTTTTGTAATTCACTAGCCAATTTAATACGTTGCGCTTCTCCACCAGAAAGTGTTGTTGCAGGCTGTCCCAATGTAATATAATCTAACCCTACATCCATTAACGTCTGTAATTTTCGTTCAATTTTTGGAATTGCGGCAAAAAATTCTACGGCTTCTGCTACCGTCATATCTAATACTTCTGCAATGGTTTTTCCACGATATTTGACTTCTAGTGTTTCAGAATTATAGCGAGTTCCTTTACATACTTCACAAGGAACATAGACATCAGGTAAAAAGTGCATTTCAATTTTTAAAATGCCATCCCCTTTACAATACTCACAACGTCCTCCTTTGACATTAAAGCTAAAGCGCCCTTTTTGATAGCCACGAGCTTTTGCTTCTTTCGTTTGAGCAAATAACTCTCGAATATCATCAAAAACTGAAGTATAAGTAGCTGGATTACTGCGTGGAGTTCTACCAATAGGGCTTTGGTCAATATCAATAATTTTTTCAATTTGTTCTACCCCAAGGATTTCTTCATGACGTCCTGGCTTTTCAGTTTTGATTCCCATTTTTTGCCATAAACCACGTTTTAAAATTTGATTCACTAATGTACTCTTTCCAGAACCTGAAACACCAGTCACAGCCGTAAAGGTATGCAATGGAAAATGAACTTCAATATTTTGTAGGTTATTTTCTTTTGCTCCACGGACAATAATTTCACCTTGATCTAATGGTCGTGTTTCTTCTCGTGGTAAAATTTGTTTCTTTTGTGATAAATATTGTCCCGTAATCGAATGAGGTTCTTTGATTAAATCTTCAACTGAACCAGTCACAATAATTTCTCCTCCATTTTTTCCTGCTTTTGGTCCAATTTCTACAATGTAATCTGCTGCTCGAATGGTATCTTCATCATGTTCTACAACAATTAATGTATTTCCTAATTGTTGCATCGCGCGTAAAGAAGATAATAAACGATCATTATCTCGTTGATGTAGACCAATGGAAGGTTCATCCAACACATATAGCACTCCTGAAAGATTCGCTCCAATCTGAGTGGCTAAACGAATACGCTGAGATTCTCCTCCAGAAAGACTTCCTGCGGTTCGATTCAGTGTTAAATAATCTAAGCCTACATTTTGTAAAAATTGTAAACGACTCTGAATTTCTTTTTGGATGGGTGCCGCAATTTGTTGATGGACAGAGTCAAATTCTAATTGAGAAAAGAATTGTAATGCTTCTTCTACCGATAAAGCGGTCACTTCACCAATATTTTTTCCACCAATATGAACACTTAATGCTTGATCATTCAAGCGATATCCATGACAGTGAGGACAAGGTAGTGCTTGAATATAATCTTTTAATTGTTCACGAACCGTATCACTACTTGTTTCATTATAACGACGCCAAACATTAGGCACGACTCCTTCAAAAGTCACTTCTGCTGTTCTCATTTCTCCTGTGAATTCATTTTTTCTTTCAAAACGAATTTTTTCTTTTTTCTTATCTCCATATAATAGAAGTTCTCTTTGTTTTTTCTTCAATTTTTTGAAAGGAACATCCATCGGGATTGAAAACTTCTCACAAGCTGCAGTCAATAAATCACGATAATAGTTAGAACTTTTCGGTTGCCAAGGAGCTAAAGCACCTTCTTCTAAAGTTAAACCATCATCAGGAATCACTGCCTCTAAATCTACTTCTAATTTTCTTCCTAATCCATCACATTGAGGACAAGCACCATAAGGAGAATTGAAACTAAATAAGGTTGGTGTCAATTCTTCAACTGTAAATCCACATTTTGCACAAGCATAATTTTCATTATAAGTATGAGGTTCTTTTTCTTTATTTTTTAAAACTTCAATTCTACCATCTGCTAATTGCCCTGCTAATTCTAAACTTTCGTAAAGACGCGTTTGAATTCCTTTTTTCATCACTAAACGGTCAATGACGATGGATAAAGAATGCTCTTTGTTTGGATCAACACCAGCAAATTCATCTCCTAAGACCATCTCTTCATCAATATAAAAGCGCAAGTATCCTTCTTTTTTCCAACGTTCGACAATCGCTTTTAAATCTCCATTTTCTTTTTGTACAATCGGAGCTAAAATCTGAATTTTGGTTCCTTCTTCCCATTGCATAATTTCTTCTGTAATTTCAGATAGTGATTGAGCAATGATTGGAATATGGTCATGAGGACAATAGGGAACCCCCACACGGCTATATAACAAACGTAAATAATCATAAATTTCTGTCACCGTTCCGACGGTTGAACGAGGATTATGGTTTGTCGTTTTTTGTTCAATCGCAATCGCTGGGCTCAACCCATCAATTTGATCCACTTCTGCTTTATCCATTTGTCCCAAAAATTGACGAGCATAAGTGGATAAACTTTCGACATATCGACGTTTTCCTTCGGCATAAATCGTATCAAACGCTAACGAACTTTTCCCCGAACCAGAAAGACCTGTAAATACTACAAACTGATCTTTGGGAATATCTACAGAGACATCTTTTAAATTATGCGTCTTTGCGCCACGTACTTTTAACCATTTATTTGTTTCCAATTTCTTTTTGCACCTCTTTTAATAAATCTCTCAATTCCGCTGCTTGTTCAAAATCCAACTGCTCTGCTGCTTTTTTCATTTCTTGTTCAATGTGTTGAGCATAAGATTTCTTTTCACGAATCGTCATGACAGATAAATCTAATACTTCTTCTTTTTCTTTCTTTTGTTCAATAGTAATTTCTTCTGGAATTTCTTTAATAATCGTTTTTGGTGTAATTCCATGTTCTTTATTATACGCTTCTTGAATGGAACGACGACGTTCTGTTTCATAGATGGCTTTTTTCATTGATGGTGTGATTTTATCTGCATACATAATGACCTCTCCATGAGCATTTCGAGCTGCTCGACCAATCGTTTGAATTAAAGATCGTTCATTACGTAAAAATCCTTCTTTATCTGCATCCATAATTGCTACTAAAGAAACTTCGGGCACATCAATTCCTTCTCGCAATAAGTTAATTCCAACTAAAACATCAAACTTTCCTAAGCGCAAATCACGTAATAGGCGGCTTCGCTCTAATGTTTTAATATCACTATGCATGTAGCGAACACGGACATCTAGTTCTCGTAAATAGTCTGTCAAATCTTCCGCCATTTTTTTCGTCAAGGTAGTGACAAAAACACGTTCTTTTTTCTTTACTCGTTGACGAATTTCCCCTAATAAATCTTCCATTTGTCCTTTCGTTGGACGAACTTCAATTTTTGGATCTAGTAATCCTGTAGGACGAATAATTTGTTCTACAATTTTATCGGTTTTTCCTAGTTCATAGTCTCCAGGGGTGGCAGAAATATAAATCACCTCAGGTACTTTTTTTTCAAATTCTTCTAAGGATAAAGGTCGGTTTTCTGCAGCACTTGGTAAGCGGAATCCATATTCGGCTAAACGATTTTTTCTTGATAAATCCCCTTTCACCATTCCTGAAAGCTGAGGTACGGTTGCATGAGATTCATCAATAAATGTTAAAAATTGATCAGGGAAAAAATCTAATAAGGTAAAAGGTGGATTTCCTTCTTTTCTGCCATCAAAGTAACGCGCATAGTTTTCAATTCCACTCGTATATCCCATTTCTTTTAACATTTCTAAATCATATTCTGTTCGTTGTTGTAGACGTTCTTTTTCCAGAGGCTTGCCTTCTTTTTCAAAAAATTCTAAGCGCTCTTCTAGCTCTTTTTCAATTCCAGCAATCGCACTTTGTAGTCGCTCTTCATCACTTAAAAAGTGCGTTGCAGGAAAAATCGCAATATGTTTTAGTGATTTTTCAACATGACCAGTTAGCACATCAAAAAGATAAATTCCTTCCAATTCATCTCCAAAAAATTCTAAACGAACTCCCTTATTTTCATAGTTTGCCGGAATAATTTCGACTAAATCACCACGAACGCGGAAGGTTCCCCGTTGGAAATTGATATCATTTCGTTCATAGTGGCGTTCCACAAAAGCATGCAATAATTCTTGACGATCCCATTCTGACCCCACACGTAAGGATAATACTCGTTTTTTATATTCTTCTGGATTTCCTAATCCATAAATGGCAGAAACCGAAGAAACGATAATGACATCTTCTCGCTCTAATAGCGCGTTGGTTGCAGAGTGGCGAAGACGATCAATATCTGCATTACGACTCGCATCTTTTTCAATATAAGTATCGCTAATCGGATTATAGGATTCTGGTTGATAATAATCATAGTAGCTAACAAAATATTCTACGGCATTATGAGGAAAAAATTCTTTTAACTCATTGTACAATTGTCCAGCTAATGTTTTATTATGAGCAATCACTAACGTAGGTTGGTTCACCTGAGCAATAACATTTGCCATGGTGAACGTTTTTCCTGTTCCTGTTGCCCCTAATAAAATTTGTTCATGACTTCCTTCTTCTACTCCTTGTACTAATTGATGAATTGCTTTTTCTTGGTCGCCACTCGGTTGATATTTTGATACTAACTCAAATTTTGCCATCTCTATTCCTCCTTTATCGTTTTCTTCTCACATTCTTTTTACTTTTTTTCAGTTTACTATTTTCTATTCTCATTCATCATACTATAATAAATGGATGGTGCCTATTTATAGGAATTATTTTTTAGTCGAAAGAGGGAATTACCATGTCAACAAATCCTTTAAAACTCGCTGAACGCGGAGCTATCATTAGTATTGTTACCTATACGTTCATCGCCGGATTGAAGATCTTTATTGGTCGCTTCACCTCATCTGAAGCCTTAAGTGCCGATGGATGGAATAACTTCACAGATATTTTAAGTAATATTTTTGTTCTCATTGGGTTAAAGCTTTCTAGTCGTCCTAAAGACAAAGGGCACCCTTATGGTCATTGGAAAATTGAAACCATTGCGAGTTTATTAACCTCTATTTTAATGATTGTCGTTGGGCTAAATGTCATTGGACCTGCAATTGAAAATCTTTTCCATCATAAAAATGAGACTCCAGATATTTATGCTTTTATTATCGGACTATTCTCTGCTCTTATTATGTATTTTGTTTATCGTTACAACAAAAAATTAGCTCAAAAAACAAAAAGTAATAGTTTGCTTGCAGTAGCGAAAGATAATTTGAGCGATGCTTATACTTCTATTGGTACAAGTATTGCCATTATCGCCTCTGTTTTCCATATGCCTTGGTTAGATACTACAGCTGCACTTATTATTGGTTTAATTATTTTAAAAACAGCGTTAGAAATTTTCTATCAAAGTGCTTTTTCTCTTTCTGATGGCTTTGATAATTGTCTTTTAAATCAATATAAATCTTTTATTTTAAAAATAGATGGTGTCGAAGGAGTACGCTCCTTACGTGGTCGAGAATATGGTAGTCATATCTTTTTAGATGTGGTGGTTTATATGAATCCACAATGGACCGTGGAACATAGCCATCAAGTTACTGAAATTATTGAAGAAAAATTAGCTCATCAATTTCATATTTATGATGTAGAAGTTCACGTTGAACCCACACCAAAAAAAGCTCCGCATTAAGCGAAGCTTTTTTCTTTTAATGATTACATTTTCCACAGTCACCATCACAACTACCATTCTTTTTCCATGAACGATAGGCAAAAATACTAATAACGACTAATAAAAAAATTATAATGAAATCTCCCATACGGCTTGTTCCTTTCTTTCTTTACGAATAATCAAATAAATAAGCACTAGACAAAGAGCAATCGCAATCCAACTCCATAATGTCCATTCTCCAGTTAAAAAGACACTTCCTAACTGATATACAATAAAACTAATCACATAAGCTAATCCACATTGGAAAAGAATAACATGAATAGCTAAGCGCATACTTCCTAATTCACGTTTCATCGCTCCAATGGCAGCAAAACAAGGAGCACAAATTAAATTAAACAATAAGAAAGAAAAGCCAGCTAGTGGAGTATAAACTTGACGTAAAATCGTCCATAATTCTTGTCCGTTATCTGTATTTACGGTTTGATGGTATAAAACTCCTAATGTATTTACTACATTTTCTTTTGCACTCAAGCCAACAAAGACAGCTACTGTAGCTTTCCAATCACCAAATCCTAATGGTGCAAAGATAAAGGCAATGGCTTTACCAATAATCGCTAAAATACTATCTTCTTCTGGTACCATTTGTCCCATAAAATTGAAATTACTTGTGAACCATAAAATCATACTGCATAGGAAAATGATGGTTCCTGCTTTTTTCACGAAGGCAGAACTATTATGCCAAGTTTGGCGCCATAAATTTTTAAAGGTTGGCCAGTGATAGACTGGTAATTCCATTAAAAAGACACTGCGGTCTTTTTGGAAATATTTTGTCTTTTTCAATAATAAACCAGATAGAATAATGACACCAAAGCAAATGAAATAAGTTAAAGGAGCAACAAAACTATTATTTGGGAAAAAGGCTCCAGCAACTAGACCAATAATTGCTAATTTGGCAGAACAAGGCATGAAAGTAGTTAAAGCAATCGTCATTTGTCGTTCTTTCTCATTTTCAATAGTACGACAAGACATAATCCCTGGCACTCCACATCCTGTTGAAATTAACATCGGAATAAAGGATTTCCCAGATAGCCCAATTTTGCGGAAGAAATAATCCAAAATATAGGCAATTCGAGCCATATATCCACAATCTTCTAAGAAAGCTAAACATAAGAAAAGCATAACCAATTGAGGTAAAAATCCAAGTACTGATCCAACCCCTGCCACAATTCCATCAATCACTAAACTTTGCAACCAAGGAGAAACCGACCATTGCTGGAATAAGTGATCCAGTCCATTAGGAATCCATTCTCCAAAGACTACATCATTCAACCAATCCGTCCCCATCGTACCAATGGTTTGAATCGATAAGAAATAAACAAACCAAATCACTAAAGCAAAAATAGGCAAAGCTAAAAAGCGATTGGTTACCAATCGATCTAGACGTTCACTCCAAATCGTTCCCTTTTCAGTTTGGTAAACACATTGTTTAACAATCTTTTCTACACAAGCATAACGCTCATTAATGATGATACTTACAATATCGTCCTTAAATAGCATTTCTAACATTTTAATAATGTCATCAATTTCTTTTTGCGTAGCATTGGATAATTCCAATCGGTCTTTGACTGTTTCATCTCGCTCTAGTAGTTTTAAAGCATACCAACGATAATAACGAGGATGTTCTACTTCTTCTTTTTGTAATAAAGTAATCACTTCTTGAATCGCTGCTTCTAAACGAGAATCATATTCCAAACGATTGGGCACTTGTTCTTCTTTCGCTGTTTTTTGGGCACAGATCATTAAGTGATCAATACCTTTCCCATTGACCGCATTAATATTTGTTACTGGTACTCCTAATAGATTGCTCAAACGATGATTATCTAATTGAACTCCTTCTTTTTTCATCGTATCTAACATATTAACCGCAATCGTCATCGGTAAATTCAAATCTATAAATTGTAAAGTGAGATATAAATTTCGTTCTAGATTCGAACCATCAATAATATTTAGTAATAAATCTGGTTTTTCATCAATAATGTAGTTTTGTGCCACCTTTTCTTCTGCTGTATAAGGCGACAAACTATAAATTCCTGGTAAGTCGATTAACTCAATTTCTTTATTTTTTTGGTAATAGCCTCGTTTTTGTTCTACGGTAACCCCAGGCCAATTTCCAACAAATTGATCACTACCAGTTAACAAGTTAAATAAACTTGTCTTTCCTGTATTTGGTTCTCCGACTAATGCGATTTTCATTGCTTTTCCCTCACTTTAATCTTTGTTGCTTCTTCTTTGCGCATGCTTAAAGTGTATCCACGCACTGAAATTTTTAATGGGTCACCAAAGGGAGCATGTCCCAATACTTTAACCTCTGTATTTTTTGTTAACCCCATATCTAATAAGCGGCGTTTGACCTTAGGTGTACCTAAAATATCTTCGATGTACACTTTTTGGTTTAAGGCCACATCTGTTAAATTCATATTCTCACTCCTAATTGATAATTAATTTCAATTATCAATCTAACATTTTTTAACTTAAAAGTAAATAAAAAACATAAAAGTTCCATATTAAAAATAGAAACCTTTATGTTTTTCTTTTAAATACTATAGTTATTGTTACTGTGAAACAAACTTCATAAAGTCATTTTTAAGCTAAATAATGCTCAATCGCTTGCCATGCTTCTTCTTTTCCTTGTTTTGTGACAGAAGAAAAGATAATAAAATCATCTTCTTTATCAAAATCAAGCGCTTTTTTGATCATACTTTCATGTTTGTTCCATTTTCCACGAGGGATTTTATCTGCTTTTGTTGCTACAACAATTACAGGAATATCATAATATTTTAAAAATTGATACATTTGGCAATCTTCTTTTGAAGGCTCATGACGAAAATCTACTAAGCTAACAACTGCTTCTAGTTCTTCTCTTTCTAATAGATATTCATCAATCATTTTCCCCCATTTTGCTCGTTCTTTTTTAGAAACTTTCGCATATCCATATCCTGGAACATCTACAAAGTAAAATTGATTTTCAATTAAATAAAAATTCAAAGTTTGTGTTTTTCCAGGTTTACTTGAAGTACGAGCTAAATTTTTTCTACCTAATAAAGTATTAATGAAAGAAGATTTTCCTACATTAGAGCGTCCTGCTAAAGCAATTTCCTTTAAATGAGTATCTGGATATTGTGCTTTAGAAACTGCACTCATAACAATTTCTGCCTGATTTACTTTCACAATCTTCTCCTATTTCTTTTGTTCATTTTCTACTGTGCCATCTTCTAAAATATAAGTTGCTGGCACCATATTTTCTACTCGTTCTGGTGTAATAATTACTTTTTTAATTTCTGGACGAGTAGAGATGTCATACATAACATCCATCATAATATTTTCCATGATGGAACGTAAACCACGTGCTCCGGTGTTACGCTCAATCGCTTGTTTTGCCACAGCACGTAAAGATGCTTCTTCAAACTCTAATTCTGCATCATCATAAGAAAGTAATTTTTGATATTGTTTTACTAATGCATTTTTAGGTTCGACTAAAATACGTACTAAATCATCTTCTGTTAATTTATCTAACGCTGCAGTAACTGGTAAACGACCGATAAATTCTGGAATCAAACCAAATTTCAATAAATCTTCAGGAATAATTTGTTGCATAATCGTTTCGTCATCTACTTTTGTATTTTGACTAGTACCAAAACCAATTACTTTTTCTCCTAAACGATTTTTCACAATATTTTCAATTCCATCAAATGCTCCACCAACAATGAATAAGATATTTGTTGTATCCATTGGAATATATTCTTGTTGTGGATGTTTTCTTCCTCCTTGAGGGGGAATATTCGCTACAGTACCTTCTAAAATTTTCAAGAGTGCTTGTTGTACTCCTTCTCCAGAAACATCACGAGTAATGGATGTACTTTCTGATTTACGCGCAATTTTATCGATTTCATCGACATAGATAATTCCATGCTCTGCACGTTCTAAGTCATAATCTGCTGCTTGTAATAATTTTAAAAGGATGTTTTCTACATCTTCTCCTACATATCCAGCTTCTGTTAAGCTTGTTGCATCTGCAATCGCAAAGGGAACATGTAAAGATTTAGCTAATGTTTGGGCTAAGAAGGTTTTCCCAGATCCTGTAGGACCAATAAAGCAAATGTTACTCTTTTGTAACTCTACATCATCATCGGCACCTTCAGAAAGATGTTTAATACGTTTGTAATGATTGTACACTGCTACTGCTAATACTTTTTTTGCTCGATCTTGTCCAATGACATATTGATCTAAATAAGCAATCATTTCATCAGGACGAGGCATTTCTTGTAAATTCAATTCTTCTTCATAATTACGCTCATCGGATAATACTTGTTCACACAAGTCGACACATTGATTACAAATAAAGACTCCTGGCCCTTGTAGAATTTTTTCTACACCATCTTCACCATATCCTTTACCACAAAATGAGCAACGTGTTCCTTGTTCTCCATTATCTTTCATCTTTCGACCTACTTTCTAGAAAGTCATTCTTTCTGATTCTTCTTCTATCATATCATTCTTAACACAAAAAAGGGAAGAAAGTTTCCTTCCTTCCCTTTCCAATCGTCAAAAGACTATGCTTCTTTTGCTGTTTCAGTAATCATATCTACTGCACGTTTAATCTTAATATCATGTTTCAACATGTCATCGCTTAATACGTTACGTACTTGTTCTTCTTCCATGTTGTATTGTTGTGCTAATTCTTTAATTTCTTCAGCAATTTCTGCTTCTGTTACCTCAATTGCTTCTTTTTCTACTACAGCTTCTAATACTAAGTTAGCAGCTACACGTTGTTCTGCTTCTGTCGCAAATTGAGCACGTAAATCTGCTTCTGTTGTACCTGTTAATTGGTAGTACATTTCAGCTGATAAACCATTATTTTTCATTTGTTGCATGAATTGGTCCATTGAACGTTGAATTTCTTCATCGATCATTTCTTGTGGAATTTCCATTTCAGCGTTTTGAACTGCTTTTTCTAAAGCTAAGTTACGTACGTTGTTGTCTGCTTCTTCTGCACGTGTTTTTTCTAAATCTTTACGGATTTTATCTTTTAATTCTGCTAATGTTTCTACATCTGCATCTACATCTTTAGCGAATTCGTCATCTAATTCTGGTAATTGACGTTTTTTCACTTCATGTACTTTTACTTTGAAGACTACAGGTTGACCTGCTAATTCTTCTGCATGGTAATCTTCAGGGAAAGTAACGTTAACTTCTACTTCATCCCCAGCTTTAGCACCTACTAATTGATCTTCAAATCCTGGGATGAATTGTCCTGAACCTAATGTTAATGGATAGTTTTCACCTTTTCCACCTTCAAAAGCTTCACCATCTTTAAACCCTTCAAAGTCGATAACTACTGTATCTCCTTCGCAAGCTGGTTCATCACTGATGATCATTTCTGCTTGTTGGATTTGTAAGTTTTCTAATTGTTTTTCTACATCTTCGTCAGTAACTTCACGGTTTTGTTTTTCTACTGTTAAGTTTTTGTATTCGCCTAATTTAACTTCAGGACGAACAACAACAGTAGCTTTCATTACCCAGTCTTGACCTTTTTCCATGCTTTCCACATCAATTTTTGGTGCAGCTACAGGTTCAATTCCTGCTTCTACAACTGCTTGTGGATAAGCCATTTGTAATAATTGGTTTAGTGCATCATCATATAATGCAGCTTCACCATACATACGGTTGAACATTTGACGTGTGATATGTCCTTTACGGAATCCAGGCACGTTAATATTTTTTTTGACGCGATTAAATGCACGGTCTAATGCTTTTTCTACATCTTCTTTTGCAATTGTAAATGTTAAAGTACCTTCATTAGTACCTTGTTTTTCCCATTTGGCAGTCATTATATTCCCTCCAAATAATGTTTCTCTTTTTTATTGTTGTTCATATATTCGCAGTTCTGCGTTATATTACACTCCTATATAATACTGAATTTTCCTAGGAATTTCAAGCCTTTAAGCGTTGAAAAAAAGAGAAACCATTGGTTCCTCCTAATTTCTTAATCTTGCAATAATTCGTAAATATCCATTGCAATTAAATCAATATCATCAAATTGATATACTTCGTTTGTTTTTGTATCTTTTAATTCGAAAGTTCCAGATGTTTCCCCATCAACACTTGGAATATAAGTTACGCTACAACGTTCTTCGCGTTCACCATTTTTTTCCACTTCAAAACGACGTGTATTTACTTCAGGGGTAGCTGTATCCATCATTTTTTCTAAACATTTAATAATTGTCCCTAATTGAGATTTTTCAGCCATGCGGATTTCACTCCTTTCTCTTATTCTCTGGATGGTTATCCTAACGTTATTATTATAGCAAACAACCTATTCATTTGCACTGTATTTTTGCAAAGTTTCCTAGTATTTTCGCCATTTTTAGACAAAAAAAAGAGGAGTCGCCTCCTCTCTTTTTTATTATTCACCAACGTATTCGTTTACTAAAGCAACAACTTCATCCATTGTTGTACATTCAGAAACGGCACGTTGTGCTAATTCTTGCATTTTTGTTGTATCTAAACGTTTCATTAAGCTACGTGTTTTTAAGATACTTGTTGCACTCATAGAGAATTCATCTAAGCCTAAGCCGACTAATAATGGAACTGCTGTTTGATCTCCAGCCATTTCTCCACACATACCAGCCCATTTACCCTCTGCGTGAGCAGAATCAATTACGTGTTTGATTAAACGTAAGATTGATGGGTTATATGGTTGATATAAGTAAGAAACGCGTTCGTTCATACGGTCTGCAGCCATTGTATATTGAATTAAATCGTTTGTTCCGATTGAGAAGAAGTCAACTTCTTTAGCAAATTGGTCTGCTAAAACAGCAGCAGCAGGAATTTCAATCATGATTCCGACTTGGATACCTTCTGCTACTTCAACGCCTTCAGCGATTAATTTCGCACGTTCTTCTTCTAAAATTGCTTTTGCAGCACGGAATTCTTGCAATGTAGCAATCATTGGGAACATGATACGTAATTGACCATAAACAGAAGCACGTAATAACGCACGTAATTGTGTACGGAACATTTGATCTTGGTCTAAGCAGACACGAATTGCACGATATCCTAAGAATGGGTTCATTTCGTGTGGTAATTCTAAATATGGTAATTCTTTATCCCCACCGATGTCCATTGTACGAACAACAACTGGTTTACCATTCATACCTTCTAATACTGCTTTATATCCTTCAAATTGTTCTTCTTCTGTTGGGAAGTCATTTGAATCCATATATAAGAATTCAGTACGGTATAATCCAATTGCTTCTCCACCATTGTTTAATACACCAGCAACATCTTTTGGTGTTCCAATGTTGGCAGCTAATTCAAAGTGTTTGCCATCTGCAGTAACTGTTTGGGCATTTTTTAATAATTCCCATTCTGCTTTTTGTGCAGCATAAGCTTCACCTTTTTTAGCAAAATCAGCTTTTTCTTCTTCTGTTGGATCAACGATAACGTCACCTTCGATTCCGTTAACGGCAATCATATCTCCATCTTTTGTTAAAGATGTGATTTCTTGTGAACCAACAACCGCTGGAATTTCTAAAGAGCGAGCCATGATTGCTGAGTGAGAAGTACGTCCACCGATGTCTGTAACAAATGCTTTTACATATTTACGATCTAACTGTGCAGTATCACTTGGTGTTAAATCGTGAGCGATAACGATTACTTCTTCATTAATCATTGCTGGGTTTGGTAATTTAACACCTAACAAGTGTGCCATTACACGTTTTGTAACGTCGCGAATATCTGCAGCACGTTCTTGCATATAAGCGTTATCTACCATTGCTTCAAACATAGAAATAAACATATCTGTTACTTCTTTTAAAGCAGACTCTGCGTTGACAGAGTTATCTGTAATATTTGCTTCAATTGCAGAAATCATTTCTGGGTCTGCTAATACCATTAAGTGAGCATCAAATACTTGAGCTTCTTCTTCCCCTAAAGATTCTGCAGCTTTATTACGGATGATTTGTAATTCTTCTTGTGATTTTTCTAACGCGGCATGTAAACGATTAATTTGTTCTGTCGCATCAACACCTGTAACTTTTTCAAAAGAAAGATCAGGTTGAACTAACATATAAGCTTTTGCAACAGCTACACCGTCACTTGCGCCGATACCTTTTAATACTTTCGACATTTTTATTCAGCTAAGCCTTTCATTACTTCTTCAATTGCTGCCATTGCATCTGCTTCATCTGCTCCATCAGCAGTGATTGCTACAGTAGCACCTTGACCAACACCTAAAGACATAACGCCCATGATTGATTTTAAGTTAACAGCTTTGCCGTTGTATTCTAAGTTGATATCTGATGAGAATTTGCTTGCAGCTTGTACTAATAAAGTAGCTGGACGAGCGTGGATTCCTGTTTCATCTACAATGTGAAATTCTTTTTTTAACATAGTGATTCTCCTTTATATTTACAAATTTTTTTCAACTTCTATCATAAATAGAAGGAAAATAATAAACTTTATACAGAAAACATAGAAAATTATTTCTTGAACTTCTACATTTCCTCTTCACTTAAGTAATATTATCATTATGTGTTACCCGTTGCAATATTTGAAAACAATTTTCATCATTTTCAAATATTTACAAAATCATTCTAATTCTTCTTCCTCTTTTTCTTCCCAATGATAAATAACATCGCCATTTCTTTGTGCTTCTCCCACAATATGATCTCGATCTTTTTGCTGTAGCCAAACTTCTCTAAATTGTGGGAATTCTGCATTCTTTACTTCTAGATTTTGAATTTCATGCTTACGCAAGCGATCTAATTCAATAACGTAATCCATCTTCCTCCCCCCCTTTGTGCTATTATACTATGTGGAGGGGAGTAAAATGCAATTAATTAATATTACACAAAATCAATTTTTAAAAGATTTACCAAGTACAATTTCATTTGCTCAACAATATACTTACGGTTCTTTAACTATTGAATATTACCGAATAAAAGAAAAAGAAAAAATAATAATTTATCATCCAACAAGAAATATTCAACCAAAAGAAATTATTGATATTTATCAGACTTTCCCATTTCCGATTCCAAAAGAAAATCTTAGTTATATCTATTTGTATCATCAATTTCAACTTACATGGAAAAAGCTCCCTAAATAGGGAGCTTCTTTTTATAATAATTTTTTCAGTTCTACATCTGGATACTTATCTTGGAACCAATTCATTGCGTATTGATTTTCAAATAAGAATAATGGTTGACCAAAGCGATCTTTAGCTAAAATGTTACGACTAGAACTCATTTTTTCATCTAAATCTTCTTCATTAATCCAACGAGCCATTTTATTCCCCATCGGTGTCATAATGACTTCTGTATTGTATTCATTTTGCATACGATGTTGGAATACTTCAAATTGTAGTTGACCTACTGCCCCTAAAATATATTCATTCGTTAAGTAAGTAGTGTATAACTGAATGGCACCTTCTTGAACTAATTGTTGAATTCCTTTATGGAATGATTTTTGCTTCATAACATTTTTAGCTGAGACCTTCATAAAGATTTCAGGTGTGAACTGCGGTAATTTTTCATATTGAATTGGAGTTTTACCCGTATACAATGTATCTCCAATTTGGAAATTCCCAGTATCATATAACCCAATAATATCTCCGGCAACGGCATTTTCTACAGTTTCACGACTATCCGCCATAAATTGTGTAGAGTTATTTAAACGCATTTTCTTTTGTGTACGGCATAAAGTAACATCCATGCCACGTTCAAACTCTCCAGAACAAATGCGAACAAAAGCAATACGGTCACGGTGGGCAGGGTTCATATTTGCTTGGATTTTAAAGACAAATCCTGAGAAGCGTTCATCTTCCGGTTGAATTTCTTCTCCTTCTTCGTCTAAGTGACTTGATGGAGCAGGCGCAAATTGTAGATAAGTTTCTAAAAACGTTTGCACTCCAAAGTTAGTTAACGCAGAGCCAAAGAAGACAGGCGTTAATTTTCCTTTCGCAATCGCTTCTTCAGAGAATTCGTTTCCTGCTTCTAGTAATAATTCAATATCTTCTTTTGCTTGAGTGTAAACACTATCTTGATGCAATGGATGGTCTTCTGGAATATCCATCTCTTCATTTAAAGGAATAAAACGCTCTTCTGATCCATATTCTTCTGGACGATGTAGTTCTACACGTTTATGGTAAACATCGAATAATCCTTTTAATCCTTTTCCCATACCAATAGGCCAATTCATTGGATAAGCATCAATACCTAATACTTCTTCTAATTCTGCGACAAGATCTAACGGTTCACGTCCATCGCGGTCTAATTTATTAATAAAAGTAAAAATAGGAATTCCACGCATACTACAAACTTCAAATAATTTCTTTGTTTGTGCTTCAATCCCTTTTGCGCTATCGATAACCATGACTGCACTATCTACCGCCATCAATGTACGATAAGTATCTTCAGAAAAATCTTCGTGCCCTGGGGTATCTAGGATATTAACGCGTTTCCCATCATAATCAAATTGCATCACAGAGCTCGTTACTGAAATCCCTCTTTGTTTTTCAATATCCATCCAGTCTGATTTCGCAAAGTTTCCAGTTTTCTTCCCTTTAACTGTCCCTGCTTCACGAATTGCGCCACCAAACAATAATAATTGTTCAGTAATGGTTGTTTTCCCCGCATCGGGGTGGGAAATAATCGCAAAAGTACGGCGACGTTGTACTTCTTCTTGCAAATGACTCATATTAGTTTTCCTCTTCCTCTACTATTTTTTCTTCTTCTAAAAATTTCACTTTTAATTCAATGATACGTGCATCTTCAATTACTTCTGTAGTTAAAATTAAATGATCCACCTCATAGCTTAAGTGTTCTCCTTCTTCTGGGATTACACCTAAAGCAGAAATTAAATATCCTGCCATAGTATCTACTTCATCCATCTCTAATTTTTGATGGAAAATATCATTAAATTCATTAATTGTCATGCGTCCTTGGATTAAATATTCATTTTCTGAGATTTTCTTATATAGACAATCAATTTCATCACTTTCATCATCAATTTCGCCTACAATCTCTTCTAATAAATCTTCCAAAGTAACCAACCCTACTGTGCTACCATATTCATCTAAAACAATAGCCATTTGATTTTGTGTACGCTTGAATTCATACAATAAATCATCGGCAAAAATAGTTTCAGGCACAAATAAAGGCTCTTGCATCACATCTTTTAATTGGAAATTTTCAAATCCTACTTGATATGCCGCATTTAAAATACGTTTTGTATGAACAATACCAATCACATTATCACGGTCTTCTTGATAGACAGGAATTCTTGAATATCGTTCTTCTAAAATTTTACGGACACTTTCTTTTTGGTCTTCTTCTACATCAATCATAAACATATCTGGTCGTGGTACCATCACTTCTTTTGCTTTCATTGAATCTAAAGAAAATACCCCTTGGACCATTTCTAGTTCTTCATGATCTAAAATGCCTGCTCCTTCATTTTCTAATAAGTAGCGCATTTCATCACGCGTCATTTTGTTTTCTGCATCATCAAATTTCATCGGTGTTAATTTAGACAACACATCGATTGATTTTGACAATAACCAAACAAAAGGCTTCGCTAAAATACTCAACCAACGAATCGGTTGAACAACAAAACGAGCGACTTGGTCGGGACAATTCATAGCAATACGTTTTGGGTATAATTCTCCAAAAACAATGGAGATATACGTCAAAATAATCATCGCAATCACTTGAGAGATTTGATACGCTGCTGTAGAACCTCCTAATAAAGGCGCAATCATCTTCGCAATCGAATCTGCTAAAGAGGCCCCTGATAGCAAAGTAACGACCGTAATTCCTACTTGAATCGTTGATAAAAAGTTCGTTGGTTCTTTTAAAATTTTCAAGATCAACGTTGCTTTTTTATCTCCTTGCTCTGATTGCTGCTCTAAGCGATTATGGTTCACTTGCACCATCGCCATTTCTGCTGCAGCAAAAAAAGCATTAATTAATGTTAAGACGACTAATAATACCAATTCGAATAAAATCGAATGACTGTCTCCGTCTGGCATTTCACATTCCTCACTTTTTATTCATTTTATCGTTATTATAACACAAAAAAGTAAGAGGCGTACCCCTTACTCTTCTCCATTAATTCCTTTAACTAAAGCATCTTCTCGTTGCTGCTGCTTGTGAATTCGGTAAATCTGTAAAAATGACTTCACAATCACCTTAACAATCGCATAGAAAGGAACTCCTAAAATCATTCCTAATACCCCAGCGATATTTCCTGCAACAAGTAAAATAATAATAATTGTTAAAGGATGTATATCTAAACTCTTTCCAATGACATTTGGATAAATAATATTTCCATCAATTTGTTGGACGATTAAAACCACTACAGCACATAAAACGGCTTTCCATGGAGAATGGAATACAGTAACAAACATTGCTGGTGCCAATCCCAAATAAGGCCCTAGGTAAGGAACCATGTTTGTTAGCCCGGCAATAACCGCTAATAAAAAGGCATAAGGAATACCAATTAATTCATAACCAACAAAGGTGCAAAGTGCTACAAACACACATTCCATCGCTTGTCCACTAATATAAGAAGATAAAGTATCACTCATTTTATGTAATAAGTTAGCAATGTCATCACGAATACTTTTTGGCAAATGTTTACGAATTCCTGGAATCATTTTATGACCATCTTTTAGCATGTAAAACAAAATAAAAGGCACAGTAATCATCATCATCACCATACTGGTCAATGAAGATAATAGATTTCCTAGTCCAGAACTAATCGTCACTAATAATCCTTTGATCGTTTTAGCAATCGAAATATCAAATTTATGCAAATATTGATCAATGTTTAATTCTTTCATCCATGGCTCATGGCTAATTTTAGCAAAGAAATCTTGTAAATCTCCCATCACTGAAGGAATATTTTTTGATAAATCTACCAATTGAGCAATCAAGCTTGGGATAAAAGTAGATACAGAAAGACTAATAATGCCAATTAACAATAGAAAAACAATTGCAATTCCAATAATTCGCTTGATTTTAAAGCGCTCTAATAATGTTACTAATGGATTCGTAATATAATATAAAAATCCAGCAAGCAACAAAGGAGCAAACAAGGTCGAACAAAATGCTGAAATTGGCTGGAAAAGAAATTTAATCTTTGTCGAAACAAAAATTAAAGATGCCAAAATCAATAATTCTAACGACCAAAATAAAAGATTCGATTTATTGAATTTTTCAAACATAGATGCCTCCTTTTCTTTTTTTCATTATACAAAAAAAGGCTAGTAAAGACTAACCTTTTTTCATAAAAATCACCCATCAAAACTTATTTTCTCGACAGTTGCTTGTAACGATCATACCAAATATCTACATATTCTTGAGAGAAAGGTCCTTTATGATGATTAATCCAATCGACTAAAATTTTGACATTTTCTTTTAAAATATAGTCTATTTCCTTGGAATAATGCATTTGACGTCGATGAATTTCATACTCGTCTACATCAAGGAGGCGTTTTTCTCCATCTGGGAATACTTTGATATCTAAATCATAATCGATATATTTTAACGCCTCTGCATCTAAAACATATGGGGAAGCTAAATTACAGTAGTAAGATACTCCACGTTCGCGAATCATCGCGACAATGTTAAACCAATATTTTTTGTGAAAGTAGACAATGGCAGGTTCACGTGTAACCCAACGTCTACCGTTGGCTTCAGTTACTAATGTATGATCGTTTACACCAATAATGGAATTCTCACTTGTTTTTAAGACCATGGTGTCTCGCCAAGTGCGATGCAAGCTACCGTCATGTTTATAACTTTGGATGGTAATGATGTCACCTTCTTTTGGAACGTGCATCCTTTACCCTTCTTTCTAACAGAATATCGTTCATTCTTGATTATTATATCGAAAGTTCGTGCTTCTGTCTATTTTCCTTTTTCGCTTTTTTCAATACATTGATTCATCTTTTCTTGTAATTTACAAAGTGCAAATGGAACTTGATTTAATTGATATCCACCAAAATCTGTGGATTCTTTTACTTTTTGAGTTAACACTAAAATATGCCATACTTTATGGGTAAAAATATGTTTCACTTCCCCTGCATAGTGCCACTCTTCTTGATTTGTCGCCAAAGAAGAAAGATAAGGAGTAGATGGCTCCAATAAAGAAACTTGTCCTTTTTCACTATAGTAACGCTCAAAAGACATAAACTTTTCTTTAGAAACTTCTTCTAATGGAAAAAGGCGCATATTTTGTAACAATCCTTTTTCTTTTGGCGGTAAGAAGTAATACTCTCCGTTTTCATTATGGTATGCCATAGCCACAAAATACTCTTCTTTTTTCTCTATCTTTTTCCCTTTTTCTGGAAAATCAAGTACGGTATTTTGTTGGAAAGAAAGACATTGTTCTTGTAAAGGACAATCCAAACAACGTGGTGATTTTGGAGTACAAATCTCACTTCCAAGATCCATCAATGCTTGATTAAAGTCTCCAGGTCGAGTATGAGAAATCGTTTGTTCTACGACTTTACGAACTTCATTGACTGTACGTGCCTTTTTGATATCTCCTTTGATTTGATATAAGCGAGTATATACCCGTAATACATTCCCATCTACTGCTGGAACTGCTTCTTGAAAAGCAATGGACGCAATCGCTCCTGCGGTATAAGGTCCAATTCCTTTTAAAGTAAGTAATTCAGTATAAGAAGAAGGAAAATACCCTAATTCTTGAATTTGTTGGGCTGCGACTTTTAAGTTTCTTGCTCTTGAATAGTATCCCAACCCAGCCCAAAGTTGATGTAACTTTTCTTCAGAAACTTCTGCTAACGCTTGAATCGTCGGTAATTCTTCAATAAATCGTTGATAATAAGGTAAAACGGTCACAACTCGAGTTTGTTGTAACATAATTTCTGATACCATAACATGATAAGGTGTAGGATCACTTCGCCACGGCAATTCTCTTTTATGCCCATCATACCATTGTAATAACTGTTCTTTCATCCTTGCTCCTCTTCTTTTTCTTGTAAATACTGTTGAATATCATCACTGGCATATCCTTTACGATATAGCATCATTTTTAATTTTTCTTTTCTTGTGTATTCATCATATTTTTGATACTTTTTCCAATATCGATCTGCAACCGGACGCATTTTTTCTAATTCTGATTCTAAAGAAAATTCCAATTCGCTACATACTTCTTGAATAATGTCACTTTGAAATCCATCTTGATATAATTTTTGCCGAATTTTTTCTTTTTGTTCTCGAATACTTTTTTTCTGATAGCGCAATTGTAATTTTTCGGCTTGTTTTTTAGCATTCTCGTATTCTTTTTCTCTTGGATATTCTTTTTGGCTTAAAAAAATATCATTTTCAGAAATCCCTTTTTCTTTTAACTGATACGCAATCGCTCGTGGTCCTTTTTTACCCTCTCTTCGTTTGGTACGCATATAACATTGTGCATATTCTAAATCGTTTAACCAACCATAATCGATGAGTTGACGAATCACTTTTGCTCGCACACGCTCCTTATGATTTTTTTCCTTTAAATACTGATCGACTTCTTGAATCGTCCGCATTTGATAAGAAATCCAACGTAAGGCTTGTTCATACGCTTGGTCAGAACTCATATTTTTTTTCATTTCAATAAAGTCTTCTTGCGTGAATTCCTTATCTTTTAATAAGCGGTATTGCACTAAAAAATCTTCTGAAACAATCATTGGCTCATGATTTTGCCAATAGATGCGATAATTTTTCTTTAATTTCTCCACTTTTTGGACTTTTTCATAGATTTCTGCCATCTCTTTTCTCCTTTCATGGTATAGTAAAGGCAAATAACTGTAGAAAGGATCCACTATGAATAATCAATCTCTATTAAACCAAACTTTGCGTTTAAAAGTAAAGCGCCTAGGAATTAACGGAGAAGGAATTGCTTATTATAAAAAAACTTTAGTCTTCATCCCTTACGCCTTACCAAAAGAAACGGTACTTGCTCGTGTGACAAAGGTCAAGCAAAATTACGTTGAAGCTACCCTTGTAAAATTTGAAACTATCAGTAAAGAACGAGTGAAACCTCGTTGTCCTCATTATGCAAAATGTGGTGGATGTCAATTACAGCATCTATCTTATGAGGGACAACTTGCTTTTAAAGCAGATGTCATTTTACAAGCTTTAGAACGCTATTATCCTAAAGGAGCGAAAAATATTTCTATCCGTCCAACCATTGGCATGGATGAACCTTACTTTTATCGTAACAAATTACAATTCCAATTGCGTTATCAAAAGGAAAGAAAAATGGGCTTATTCCAAGAAGGATCTCATACGCTCGTTCCAATCGATGACTGTTGTGTCCAAGATCCATTAACACAAGAAATCGCCAACAGTGTATTTCAAATTTTAAATCGCTTTGAAGCTTCTTTTTACGATGAAAAAACACATCGCGGCTTGTTTAAAACTTTAATGGTTCGTGTCAGTAAATATACAAGAGAAGCACAAGTTGTTTTAATTACTACGAAAAAAAATGTGCCGCAACTAGAACGCATCGTCCAAGCGATTGCTAAAAGTAATGAAGCAATTATTTCTATTATGCAAAATGTTCAACCTGATAAAACTTCTTTAATTATGGGAGAAGAAACCATTCATTTATGGGGTAAAGAAACGATTCGCGAATATTTAGAAGAACAACACTTTGATTTATCTGCTCGCTCTTTCTTCCAATTAAACACAGTACAAACAGAACGTTTATATGAAGAAGTTCGTAAAGCGTTACAAGTTCAACCCAACGATACCATTATCGACGCTTATTGTGGAGTGGGAACGATTGGATTATCTGTTGCCCCTTATGTAAAAGCAGTATATGGGATGGATATTATTCCTAGTGCGATTGAAAATGCTAAGAAAAATGCCCAACAATTAGAAAATAATAATACACACTACGAAGCTGGAAAAGCTGAAGTTATTATTCAACAATGGGTGAAAGAAGGTCTTCCTGTCGATGGAATGATTGTCGATCCACCACGCACAGGATTGGATGATACGCTATTAGATACTTTACAAGCTTATCCGATTCCAAAATTAGTCTATGTAAGCTGTAACCCTTCTACTTTAGCTAAAGATTTAAATCGTTTATCTTCTCTTTATGAAGTACAATATATCCAATCGGTAGATATGTTCCCACAAACAGCTAGAGCAGAAGCGGTTGTTTCTCTAACTCGAAAAAATTAATAAGAAAAGATTAAAAGAAAGAATAAAGAGATAGGATAATTATCTCTTTATTCTTTTTTCATGTTATATTGAACTTGTTTCAAGAAACCTAGTACATAAAGGAGAAAAGAAAAATGAAAAAGAAATGGTTAGGAATTGGCATGGTCGGCTTATTGAGTGTTGCTTTAGTCGGTTGTGGAGATAAAAAAGAAGAGGAACACAAAGAATCTTCTTCTAGCAGCGTAGAGCAAACAACAAAATCGACAAAAGAAGAAACAAAAGATAGCAAAGCTCAATCTGGAAATCAAACCACAAAAGCTGATGCAGCAAAATACGTTGCGACTCCAGAACAATTAAATAAAGCCTTCCAAAAGAAAAACAAAGGATACCAATTGACTGAAGTCAAATTTGAAACAGAAAATCAAACTCCTGTTTATAAAATGGAAGGAATTAACTCTTCTGCTAAGAAAGAAGTAACTTGGGTAATTAACGCCGATAAAATGAACAAAGAACTTCAACGTACAGAAGAAAATGAACAAGAAAATAAAGACCACGAAGTATTACCATTAAAAGAAATCAAAACTTCACCAAAACAAGCCATTGAAATTGCGAAAAAGAACGCAGATACTGATATGAAGGCAACAGAGTGGACTTTAAAAGTTGATGATAATACTCCTGTATATAGTGTAACTTTCCAAAAAGATCGTAAAAATGAACAAAACGAAAAAGAAATTACCTTAACGGCAAAAGATGGTAAAGTCGTAGATTCTGAATCTGATTTTGAAGCAGAATCTAGTTATGATGACTAAAAATAAAAAAAGACCTCTAATCTGAGGTCTTTTTTTATTGCAAACTAACCGACTAAATTAGCAAAACGACTGCTTAAATTTTGATTTTTCGTTGGTGTAAAGTAAGAATCTACAGTATTAGATTCAATATAATCTGAATTTTGTGAAACAAGAACTACTCCTTGTCCATTATGGATCGCAAATAAGTAAGTAGTATCATCCCCATTATTTGTCATTCCATCATAAGCACCTACAATATGATAGCTGCTTCCTGCTTCTTGATTACCTAACGTTACCGTAACAGGTTGTCCACTCACATATAAGGTTGCAGAACCATTTTGGAAATCAGAAACAGAGCATCCCATATTACCTACATATTCAGAAAATCCAACTTTTGAATAATCTTGTCCCATTGAAGCACTCCATTGCGTCATTAAATTCCCTAATTCCGCTTGTTTTGTGCCATTCCATTTTGAATTAGAAACATTGGCGGCTTTTGTGGCTGCTTGTTCTCTTTTTTGTACTTTTTTCTCTTTTGATTTTTGTTGTTTCTCTGCTAATTCATCTTTAGCTTTCGTTTCTAGATCTTTAGCTTTACTATCCATTAATTCTAAACCAGATTCTACTTTGCATACTTTTTTAGCATTATCTAATGCTACATCGTAACGACCTTCACGATAAGCTTCTTTGGCTTTCATATACAAATCTACTTGCTCTTTGGCTGCTTTTAAATCTTTATTATCTGGATCTTTTTTCAAGGCCTCATCTAATTTTTCTTTGGCTTGATTATAAGAATCTTCTTCTAAATCATTTTTGATTTCTACTAAAGAATTTACCGTTTGTTCTTGTGCTGATTCTGAACTAGAAGAAGAACTAGAAGAAGAAGACTGCCCACAACCAGATAAAAGGAAAACGCTAGCTAATCCTAAAGTAGCGACAATATATTGCATTTTTTTCATACGATATTTCTCCTATTTTCATTCTTTTGCCTTTTTAGGATAGCATAGTTTTCTTCCTTTATATACCTTTCTGTTTATTTTTCTTAATTTTTCTCGATTTTTTCTAATAAAAAAAAGAAATTGTACATCTTTCTGTACAATTTCTTTTTCAGTAAAGGCTAATGACTTACCAATTGATTTTTGGCCTTTGTTAATTTATCCATTGCCTCTGTCAATTCATGTTCTGTTGGTTTTGGCATTTCATAAACCGAAAGTGCATACGCATAGGCTTGATAAAAATTCATCCAACTTTCTTTTGTATACTCATCGCTACGATAACTTTGTAAAGTAGCTAATTCATCATATAGTCGATGTAGTAGACCATTAATTCTTTCTGTAGAAGTTTCTTTCTTATCTTCCGCGGTTTCTACTTTGTCTGTAGAGACTGTGGATGATACGGTAACATCTTCTCCTTTTGAAGATTCATCTTTATTTTCTTGCATGCGCATTGCATTTAAAAAAGCTTGTTTTTGTGCATCATCCATTTTGTTCATTGCCCATTCCTCCTTCTTGCGTATTCATTCCTAGAACAGATTGTAAGGCTTGTTTTACTCGTGGTAAATCACCACTAATATCTTCATAAGAAATACCATCTAACATGAAGTTATTTCCATGTAAATAATCAGTTTCCATATGATCAAAACTACTACGATAAGTGGTAGCCATTTTTATCATCACTGACATTGGCATATCGGTTTTCATGTTGTGTTCTACCGTATCTAAAATAGATTTATAATGCAATAAAGAGCTAGCAGAACCTAATTTTTTAATAATCGCTGTCACTAATGCACGTTGGCGTTTTTGACGTCCATAATCTCCATCTGGATCTTCTTTACGCATACGAGTGAAGGCTAACGCTTCTGCTCCCGTTTCAATTTTATTTGGTCCTTTTTGGAAAGTATAACCATCAAAAGTAAAGGCTAAATTACTATCTACCGTTACTCCTCCTACTGCATTTACTAAGTCTTCCAATCCTTTCATATTAATAGTGACATAATATTCAATGGGAATTCCTAATAGCTGCTCTACGGTAGCAACAGAATTTGTGGCTCCTCCATAACGATACGCGCTATTTAATTTAGCCTTTCCACCACCGTTCGTAATATCTACATAAGAATCACGTTCCAAACTCATCATCAACGATTTATTCTCTTTTGGATTCATAGCTAATACCATCATTGTATCGGTTAATCCACCATTATTACTACGATTTAATGCACCATCGTCCGTACCTAGTAATAAAATTGCGATTGGTTCTCTTTTCTTCACTTTTTCATTCGCTACTTTTAGAGACGTTTCATCATTTGGATTTTTTTGATCTTGAATTCCATTCATCATTCTTGTTGTATCCCATAAAAATTTACCTAAGAGAACTAACAGTAGTACAACAATGATCCAAAGCCAATATTTCTTCTTTTTTTTCTTTTTCTTTGGTCCTACTTCTTGGGTAGTAGAAGCAGTAGTTGATGAAATTTTTGTTTCTTCTCTACTTTCTTCTTGTTCTTCTACTCTAGAAGTCTTTTGTTTCTTTTCTGGTACACGCAAAATCTCTTTTTTACTCTTTTTCTTATGACGATCCATTCTTGAAGTCATAATCTACTCTCCATTACTAAAAATAATATTTCTCAATATATGCTCGATCAATAAATAATGCTTTTGGTACATTTTCACATAATAAGTAAACTGCAGAATGACGATCTGCTAGTCGTTTAATAATATCAATACATACATTGTATGATTCTTTAAGTGATTGTACCATATGTTCTAACTGAGAGAGTACCTCTAACCAAGGATTTTTCTTATCCTTAAAATCTTCTTTACTTTCTTCTAACAAAGTTAAATATAATTGCTCAATATATTCAATTCGACGATATAAATTTGTACAATAAATAAAGTTAATTAAATTTCCTTTCTTTTCTACTTTTGGAAAAGCTTTTTGGTCATCGTAAATATATTTTGCTTCTTGCTCTAATGTACTTTTAAACCCATGAAATTGTGTGCTAATACGTAAACAAACTTCTTCCGCTTCCTTACAGCGAAGTTCTAATTTTTGTAAACGATCAAAAATATCATTCGTTTGTTCAATTTCACTTACTTCATCCCAAATTCCCATGATTCTCACCTCGAATATATCTCTCTTACTATTAAATGTATCATAATTTTTACACTATCCCTAATAAAAATAACCGCTTTCTTAAAAAATATGATATGATGACAAAGAACGAATAAGGAGGGATAAAATGTGGCAAAAAATTAAAAACAACGAAATTATTATGTATCTAATTTTTGGTGTACTGACAACTGTGGTTAACATTGTGAGTTTCCAAGTTTTTCTTTTTCTTCATTGTCCTATTATGGTCTCCAACGTGATTGCTTGGATTTTATCAGTTCTTTTTGCCTTTGTTACCAATGCAAAATATGTCTTTCAAAAAACATACACTAGTAAAAGAGAACAAATCAAAGAATTTGCTTCTTTCACTTCATCTCGTATTGTCACTTTAGTTTTAGAGATGATTATTTTAGAAATTGGTCTTTGGTTTTTACCTTCTGCCACTCTTTTAGTGAAAATCATTGCTCAAGTATTAGTTATTATTTTGAATTATCTTTTAAGCAAGTTTATCGTTTTCAACAAAAAAAGCAGGGAATAAGCTCCCTGCTTTTATACTACTTCATCATCGCATTCTTCATCGTAAAAATCTTCAATTTTTTGTACCGATTCTGGATCAATTTGTTCCAAACATTTTTTCATTGTATTCATTGCTTCATCATAGCGGTATTCTTTAAAGTATTGTAGACTTTCATTAATCGTTGATGTTACATCATGAGTAGTACGATAACGATTTGCATATTGCATGTATTGTTCAGCTAAGCGTGCATGACGGACAATTTGATTTGTCTTCATCGCGATATTTGCTACTTTTTCACGAATCGTCGCTACATATTCGTTTAGTTTTAAAATATCGACACGAACTTTTGCTAACTCTACACCTAAACTTTCAATATATTCAGAAACCAAGAAGAAATCATCTAGATATTCTGTAGGTAATCCAGGTAAACGATATTTTTCAATATAGCGTTTATAAGTACGCATTTTAAATTCAAATTCTTCAAAGGCAGCTTCCGCTTTTTTGTAATCCTCTGTCATTTGAACCATCGTTTGATCCATTTCTACTTGTTGATTTTCAATATCCTCTAATACATTGAAGGTTTCCCGATAAAACTCTTCTACTTCACTGTAGATAGCAGTATGGTTATCTAACATTGCTTCCCACATATTCACTTGACTTTGTAAAGAATCAATTTCTTTTTGGAAATTACGTGCACGACCCACTTCATTATTATGGAAAACATAAGACTGTGCAGTATGATCTAATTCAATCGATAACTGACGATTATTTTTATAGGCATGATCTAAAAAGTCACGAATCATACCACGACTGCTATCCACATAATTTTTAGCGTCGACTTCTTTTTGCATTCCTTCATAAAGTTCATGAATTTCATTTGCAATCCGTTTATTTTGTGTTTCTACAATATCAATATCACAACGTTCTAACGCATTTTGTGCTTCTTCAATATGAGCTTTTAGTTGAGATAATAATTCCGAAATATCTCCTAATTCTGCCGGAAATTGGAATTGCATTTCTACTAAATGTTGATATCCTTCTTGTAAATCTAACCATTGTTCTTTGAAGGTAGTTTCGATTTCTTTATTTAATGGTGGAATTGCTTTGAAAAGTACACTTGCTACATTCACTTCTTTTTCCGCTTTTTGTAAGCGTTGTGCAGCTTCTAATGGATCCCCATTTTCATTTAAATCATCTACTTCTTTAAACGTATTGGTTACATATTGCAATTGTTTTTGAACTTCTGGTAGAGCAACACCATAACTTTCAGGATTTTCTTCAATATCAGAGGTTAGGGCTTGTAATAAATCTAACGAAGCTTGAACTCGTTTTGAATTATCGGCTTCACTTTCTTGTAAAAGTTGTAAACCGTCTTCAATCGAATGAACATTTTCTTCCCATTCTTGTAAACGAGCGTCTAAATAATCCATATATTCTTTCGTATGAGAAATGTAAGCATAACGGTTCATTGTTTCTGTAATTTCCATAAAATCTGCTTCGATGTTTTTCTCATCGGCATGAACCACTTGCCAACGTTCTTCCCATTGATGGAAAATATTTTGACTTTGACCTACAAGATGCATCTTTTTGATTTCATCTAATTGTTCTTGGACTTTATTCTTTAATAATTCCATTCTCCGTTCGTTCAATGCTTCATAGCGTTTTTGTAACTTATGGATTGTATAAGTTAACCAAAGGAAAATTCCTAAACTCACAAGAAGAATGAGTATTAAAACGAATAACCAAGTTTTCGATGTCATCTTTATTCCTCCAATAGTATAATAATTTCAAGGTGCAATGAATAATAAAGGATTATCTCCTTTTGCTATGTTGACCCTACATTAGCGACAATATAACAATGATATTATAGCATACTTTAGAACAATAGAAACAAATTCCCTTAAATCTTTTCTTCGCTAGTAATAAAAGAAAGAATCTCTTTTGGTGTTCTTACTATAAAATCTGCACAAGAAGGATCTTGACCATATTGAGGTTGATGATAGGCAATTATCGTTAATCCTGCTTTTTTTGCTGCAGTAATCCCCACTTCACTATCTTCGACCGCAATCGCTTCTTCATTTGAAACCCCTAAATCCTCAATGATTTGTTGATAAATGGCTGGATGAGGCTTTGTTTTTGGAAACTCTTCTCCACTACGAATCTTTTGAAAAACATGTGTTAATTGTAATTCCTCTAAACAACGTTGAATATCTTTTTTCGTTGAAGAAGAAGCAAGCCCTAAAAGATACCCTTTTTCTTTGAGAGACAAAATTGTTTCTACCATCTCTTTATTTTCCATATCTAAATAAGATAAGGGATGTTCTTTTTTATAGGCTACATATTTTTCTTGTAATTCTTGGCAAGAAATATCCACCCAAGGCTCTACTAAATGCCATAAAGAAGAAAAAGTTTCTCCAATAAATTGATACCAATCAATAGTATCTGTAGGGTAACCCAAAGAGGCCATAAAGGCTTTTCGTCTTTCTTGGTAGGCTTGTTCGGTGTCTACAATTACACCATCCATATCAAAAATCACTGCTTTTATTTTTTTCATTGCTATTCCTCATCTCTTCTTTTTTCTAATAAACCAAAATGCTCTAGAGCATGATAAATCCCATGCTCATCGTGATGTTTTGTCACATAATCACAAACTTCTTTTAATTCAGGAATACCATTTCCCATTGCCACACCAATCGCCTTACTTTTCATTACTTCTAAATCATTATAACTATCTCCAAAAAATAAAAGATGTTCTAATCCCATTTGGTGAGCTTGTAGTACCTCTTCAATCCCTCGTTTTTTGGAATGACCTTTTTGGATAATTTCGACGGTAAAAGGATTAGAACGAGTAATGGTTGCTTCTTTTACTTCCTTTTGTAACGATTCATCCTCAGATTGTGGTTGTAACAAAGTAATTTGATAAATCTTCCCTTGAATCTTTGGAACACTAGCAGGTGCTCCTCTTCGTAATTGATAACACCCTTGCAAAACAACATTGGGAATGTAACGTTTCATTTGATGTACTAATGGTAAAAAGACAGAGCTTTGAGCAAAGCGCATAAATAAACTGCCTTTCTCTTCTTCTACCCCTTGCCAAATTCCTTGGATATGTTGAGCTTTTTGATATTGCTTTACTTTATGCAAAATTTTTTCTTCTAAAGGATGGCAATACAAACGATGATAGCATTGATCAATGATGTATTGACCATTAAAGCAAACGTAAAAATCAATGGGTAGCTCACTTACTTCTTTTGGTAGTTGATTTGGACCTCGACTTGTCGCAATACCAATTTTATAACCATTTTCTTTTAAAATTTGAATTGCTTTTTGTGTAGAAGCAAGTACATGATTCTTTCTTGTCACTAAGGTACCATCAATATCAAAAAAGATTGCTTGAATCATTCTACTTCGCCTCCTGTAGAAAAGGAAGCATAGTAATGATAAAGATATAAAAAGCTAATCACAATGAGTGCAACCAATCCATAATTGATTTTTAAAAAGCGATAAACCGTTAGTAAAACTACAATGGCAAACATAAATCCTAAGCACCACATCATAATCTTCCGCCCAAAGCAAGCAACCACTGCTTTTTCATTCGCATTGAGCTCATATTTTCCATTATTTTCTTTCCATTTTATAAAATAACGAGGAAATAAATACAATCCTTTTTTATGAGACCAAAAAGCGCCAAGTACATAAAAAAGAACAAGAAGTCCGAAAATAACCCAACTAAAAGCAGGGATATTTAAATTAACTAAAGAAAACATATTTTTTCCTCCTTTTTTTCTTTTTTATCATGATAACATGATATACTTAAGAAGAAATAGGATTTATGAAAATAATAACAATAGGGAGAGAAAAATTTTGCTACTTTATGTACTCATCGTTTTATGGATTATTATTGCTTTAGGAATCAGTTTGGTTGCTGGAAAACAAATTTATAAAAAATGTCGTACACACGTTCATTTTATTATCACAATCAAGACTGAAAAAGAACAAACGAATGGTAGAAAAAAAATTCATATTCAAGTGAAAAACGAAGGAATTACTAAAATTCTAATTACAGAACTAGGCATTCGTTCTTTAGATACTAAAGAAGTTTATTCTTTCCATAAATTAACAGATCATAGTGCACCTCTTCCTAGTTGGTTAGCACCAAATCAAACCATTGAATTCATCCAAAACTTAATGGATATTCCTCTTGAATTTCGTGATAAAACAAAAGAATATGCCATTTATGCTAAGGATGATCAAGGAAAGGTTTACTACGAAACCTATCAGAGAAAGGATGAAAAATAAAAAATGGGGTTATCTTACACTACAACACACCAAGTTCAATTTTATGAGTGCGATATTCATAAACAGCTTACTTTACCAATGCTGATGAGTGTTGCCATCACAGCAGGAGAATTACAAACTTATTCTCTTGATCCTACTGCGGATGCGTATTTAGAAGAACATCATTTAGGATGGATTATTACCAACCACAGCTTAGATATTCATCAATTTCCCAAAGAAAATGAACAAATTTTTGTCACAACGGAAGCTGAATCTTACAACAAATTTTTCTGCTATCGTAACTTCTATATTCATAATCAACAAGGCAAATGTCTAGCTACTATGAAAAGCGTTTTTTCTTTAATGGATCTAGAGACAAGAAAAATCGTTACCGTACCAGAAGAAGTCATTTCTGTTTATCAATCAGAAAAAATTAAACGTATTCATCGCTTCCCAGTGGTACCAGATCCAAGTGGAGAAATGCTAGCACAAGAAAATTATCGTGTTCGTTACTTTGATTTAGATACAAATCGTCACGTAAATAATGCACGTTATTTAGCTTGGATGCTAGATGTACTTCCTTTCTCTTTCTTAGAAAAATACGAACCAACACACATTGAAATTTCTTTCCAAAAAGAAATTGAATATGGCAATACCATCTCTAGTCAATGTGAAGAAAGAGAATCTACAGAAGCAGATAAAGAAACGGCTCATTACATCTATAATCAAGATGTTTTATCTGCCAAAGCTCTTATCTCTTGGCGCCAAAGAAATGAGAATGAATAAAGAATCGAGGAATCGTTTATGCAAGTTACAAAACAAATCAATTGTCCATCCTCTTTTATTTATAATGAATTGATTGATTCTGTCTTATATGATATTAAAAGAACTACTGGAAAGAAGCCTAAACGCTCTCATCTAGAAAATTTTTCCTACGAAAAACGATTCCATGATGGGAGTATTGGCACAGTCACGATTACAAAACAAGAAGATGATCGTTGCTATGCTTTCCAAACAAAAACTAAAAATAATACCTTTTACACTTCTTATGAAATCACACCCATTGATGACTATCACTGCCAAATTTTTGTGCAAGAAAAAGTAGAATCCGATGGTTTTTTCCAAAAAATCAATGACTTCTTAATGATGACATTATTTTTACGTAATAAAAAGCAGCACTTATTGCAAATGCTTGCGGAAATGGAAAAAAAATATCAAACTGAAAAAATCAAAGAAGATAACGACCGTTTGAAAAAATAAGCATTTTTCGTTATAATTAGACTTGATTTTTCGTCCTCGTAGCTCAGCTGGATAGAGCATCGCCCTCCTAAGGCGAGTGTCGCACGTTCAAATCGTGTCGGGGACGTAAAAAGGACTAGAGAATTTTCTCTAGTCCTTTTTTATTTCTAACGTTCTTTATTTCTCATTATTACCCTTTTCATTTGCTTGATTAATGTTTCAAGTCTTTAGCAGCTGCTTCGTCAATAATAATCGTTACATCAGGATGTTTTTGTAAAATACTTGCTGGTAAATCTTCTGTAATTTCCCCTTGGATCATTTTTGCTACTGCATCTGCTTTCTTTTCGCCATAAGCTAATAAAATAATAGATTTTGCCTGCATGATAGAATCAATTCCCATAGAATATGCTTCTGTTGGCACATCCTCTACACAATCAAAGAAACGCTTATTCGCTTCAATCGTTGATTTAGTTAATTGAACTTTATGCGTTGGAGTCGTGAATGGTGTTCCTGGTTCATTAAATCCAATGTGTCCATTTTGACCTAAGCCTAAGATTTGTAAATCAATAGGATGCTCTTTTAAAATTTGATTGTATTCCGCGCAAGCTTCTTCTCCTTTTTTCCCATCTGGAATATAGCTTTTCTTAAATGGTTTTACATTAAATAATTGCTCTTGCATAAAATAGTGATAACTTTGTGGATCTTCTGCTCCTAATCCTACATATTCATCTAAATTTACAGAAATTGTATTGGAAAAATCTAAATTACTATTGCGAATGTTTTCATATAAAGTACAAGGAGTGCCTCCTGTTGCTAATCCCAAAACGTTTAATTGTCCTGTTGCCATTGCTCCTTTAATTTGATCAAAAGCAATGCGTCCGCCTTCTTGTTCATCTTTTACAATTAATACACGCATGTTGGTTCTCCTCCGTTCTCATTGGTCTATACCAAAAATATACCATAGGGCGAAAAATCTGTCTATACCATTTATCGAAAAAAATAAAAAATAATCACCAAAAGAATTTTCCTTGGTGATTATAATGTATTAATACAATGAAGCTGCCAATACTTCGCTACCTTTATTTGATCCAATATATAATTTACCATTAGAATAAGCAATTCCTTCAGCTTCACGACGTTGACTATTTAATTTCGTATTCGCAATCAATTTCGAACCGCCCGTATCTTCTGTTGATGTTGGTAATGTGAAACCAATAAATCCACCATCAGTTACAACATACAATGCATTTTTATTCGCAATATAAGTCATACCTTGAATTGGTGTATCAATGCCAATTGGCATACGTAATGAAATTACTTGTCGAGATTTAAATGTACCATCACTTTGACGTTTTGATTCCCAAACTTCCCAATTAGCTGCTGATGATGTTCCCGGTTTTGTATTTTTGTATTCATTACATTTATATAAAGCATAAAATGTATTCTCATCTTTAGCTGCCATATTGAAAAATTGACGATTCGCAATATAGGAACGAGACTTATTTGTTGCAATAATACGTGATGTTGTATATTCACTCACTGTCAATGTATTTGGATTCACTTTGTTAAATGAATTAACTCCTGTTAAATCTCTATTATTTTCTCCCTCATTTGTTGTATTAACAAATAAGTTTTTACCATCTGTTGTTAATGTTTGTCCATGTCCCACAACAATTTCTGGTCCAACAGTAATTCCTGTAGAAATGGAAGCATATTTATTATAATCTTCACGAGATAATGCACGTAATTGACGTAAATCGCCCAATTTTCCTACTTTACTTTGGTCATAACATACAATATAGCCTCGATTTTTCATTGGATTTGAAGCTGATTTTTTCTCATCTAGTTTTTTATATAAAACATATATTTTCTTCCCAATTACGGATAATCCTTGTGGTTGCACTGTCTCCGAATTAGCCATTGACTCTTTATTGTTTGATTCACTTAAACGATAAGGTGTAAACAAAGCTGTTTTAAAAGTCATGTTCGGTGTACCTTTAGCTGTTGTCCACGTATTTGGAATCGATGATACTCCATATCCATTATCTCCTTGTGGTGCTGTGCCATAACTAGAACCACCTTTATACCCTGCTAAAGTATAGTTTAAATTAGTCATTTGATTCAAATATGGAATTTTTGGATATCCTTGGGCTGGTTGTTGAGGGTTTGCATTATATTTTACTTCCATTTCTGATTCACTATCACGGACTACAATATCCACTGTTTTACTTGCTGTTCCAATAGAATAGGTAACTTTATGGATTCCTGGTTTTGAAGTATCAATAGATGTTTTGTCTACTTTGACATCACGTGTCGGATTTAAAACAGAGCCATAATTACTTGTTGCATAGTTTACTGCGTTTAATGGATTCCATTTAGCAACATAGGTACCATTTTCATTTTTATATGAACGAACTAAACTAATTTTAGTTGGCACATTAATTTGGTTACGTAATACAAAATCATTATCTACCCAACCTGCATTAGCACCATTGCTAACAATATGATATTGTGTTATCCCTTTTGGATTGATATATTGCTGATTTACCTCAATATGTCCTTTTTGGAAAGTTGACATTGTTGTAAGTTTTGATCCGCCATCTGGTTCACTCCATACGCCATAATGATTTTTTTCATGGTTAGCCATTTTAGCTGTCGTGTTACTATCATAAATATAACGACGATCTAACCATCCTAAAAAAGTATTCGAACTTGGTTTTGTTCCCTTAAATACTTTCACTCGGTTACCAGATTCGTTAAAAGATTCGTCTGTATAACAAACTTTCGTACTATAACCTAATTTTCGATTGGTATAATCATAGTTTGATGTTGGTCCACTATAAAATTTTAATGTAGCTCCTGTGTTGATATATCCAGTTTTATCACTAATATTTTTATAATCAAAATATTGATTATAAACAGATTTTGAATCAACTAGTTTCGCGCAACCACCATCAATATAGCCCCACCATTTTTCTTTACCATTACTATCTGTACGATATAATGAATAATAACGATGTCCGTTTAAATAATAATATCCTTTTGCTTGGTATACCTGCCCATTTTTAGCAGTTGCATTCGGATTTGCCATTTTTTTAGAAAAATATAAATTATTCCATAATGAGTAATTATTTTTATCAATCACCACTTTTTTATTGTAAGATGTATATTTCATATCACGTAAGGATCCACTATACGTATACCCTTTCCATACGCGTTTTCCATTACGATCATATTGCGCCAAAGAATAATATTTTTGTCCATTTCCTAAAGTGTAATAACCATCTGTTTCATAGACACGTTCTCTATCTGAAGTTATATTTTTCTTTTTAAAATATAAGTCATTCCAAATATTTTTACCTTTCAAAGCAATGTATTTCTTTGATGAAGATAAATTTGTTTTTGTTAGTTTTTTAACATTATCAGAATGCATATATCCACAATATTTTGACCCTTGGTACATACGATAATAACGCTTACCATTAATATTGCGATAACCATCAGCTTGATATACAGTTCCTTGTTTTACGTTACTACTGCTTTTTAATGAAGAATCTTTAAAAATTCTTCCGTTTGATGATGATACAGTCATTTTTGATTGATAATTATATAATCCACTGGTTGCTGCATCTGCTTGATTATTTTCTAAAACTATTGAGGTAAATAATCCTATTGTGACTAATGCTAAATAACCTTTTTTCACTCTATCTTTCCCTTTCTTTTAATCATTAAATCATTCAATTAATATAAACAATCTATCAGATATACAATAAAAAATCATCACCTTCTATATTTTAATAAAAGATGATGATAATAATTCTACTTATTTTGTACCAAATAGACGGTCTCCAGCATCTCCTAATCCTGGAACGATGTAACCATCTTCGTTTAATTTTTCATCTAAACTTGCGGTATAAATATCAATATCTGGGTGTGCTTCTTGTAATGCTTTAACCCCTTCTGGAGCAGCTACAAGACATACAAATTTGATATTATTACCTCCACGTTTTTTCAATGCATCAATCGCCATAATTGCAGATCCACCTGTTGCTAACATTGGGTCTACTACGAATAATTGACGTTCATCAATATCTGAAGGTAATTTTACAAAGTATTCTACTGGTTCTAAAGTTTCATGGTCACGATATAATCCGATATGACCTACTTTAGCAGCTGGAATTAAAGATAAAATTCCATCCACCATACCTAATCCTGCACGCAAGATTGGAATAATTGCGACCTTTTTCCCAGATAATGTTTTTTGTGTTGTTTTAACAATTGGTGTTTCCACAACATAATCTTCTAGTGGCATATCACGAGAGACTTCATATGCCATTAACATCGCGATTTCATCAACGACTTCACGAAATTCCTTCGTTCCACAATTTTTATCACGAATAATACTTAGTTTGTGTTGAATCAATGGATGATCAATCACTTGGAAAATTCCCATGCCTAATCCCTCACTTTATCTTTACTGATACTATACTATCATGAAAACGGTTTTTGAGCTAGGCTAAGAATTGATTTCCTCCTGCTGCTTTTTCTAGTCGATTCATATACGCACGCTGAATTCCTGCACTCTCTTCTTCAATCGGAAAGGCTTCCGCTAAAATGGTTTCTACTCCCCATTCATCACAAGTACGTAAACCTGCAAATAAACGTTGTGCGGCTTCTTGTAATGTATTTCCTAGAGAAAATGCTTTTTCATTTGGAAACTGAGCAATAACATCATCAGAAGCTAATAGGGCAACCTTTTCTTTTCCATAATGTTTTATTGCTTGAGCGAAATCTTTCTTTTCTACCATCACTACGGGAGTTGTTGGAGAATAATGACGATATTTCATCCCTGGCGCTTTAGGAATCCCTTTTTCACCTAAAATAGTTTGGTCATAGACAACAGGAACATCAACGACTTGTTGTAATTCCTCTACACCAATTTTTCCTGGACGTAAAATAACAATTTCTTCTTCATTAGATAAATCAATGACGGTAGATTCTACTCCTACTTGGCACTCTCCACCATCTAAAATCCCTGTCACTTTTCCTGCTAAGTCATGATAAACATGATCAAAAGTTGTTGGACTTGGTTTTCCTGATGTGTTGGCAGAAGGACCTACTAAAGGGCCAGTTTTTTCTAATAATTGCAAAGTCAACGCTTTATCTGGCATACGAAAAGCGCAAGTATCTAATCCGCCGGTTACCGTTTTTGAGAGACGCTGATTTTTTAAAGGTAAAATAATGGTCAATGGACCTGGCCAAAAGGTATCCATCAATGTTTTTGTCACTAAAGAAAAATCATCCGTATAAGAAAGAATATCTTCTGGTTTAGCAATATGGACAATTAATGGATTATCACTAGGACGACCTTTCGCTAAATAAACTTTTTTTACTGCCGCTTCATTTTCTGCACAAGCTCCAAGACCATATACCGTCTCTGTCGGAAAAGCAACGACTTCTCCATTTTTTAATTGTTCTGCTGCTTGATCTATGCTTTCTTTTGTATATCGTTTTGTTTCCATCTTCATTTCCCCTCTACAATCAATAAGCGATCATTGCCACTCCAATCTTTTAACACTTCCACTTGATGTTTAGGAAATGCATTTTGGAATAGTGTTTTCACTTTCTGTCCTTGTTGGTAACCAATTTCTAAATAGGCTCGCCCATTTTCTGCTAAATAGTTTGGTAATTCTTGAGCAATTTTTTCATAAATCGCATAACCTTGATGATGAGCATATAACGCCAATTCTGGTTCAAAACGTTTTACCCCTTCATTCATCACTTCTTTTTCTTCTACTCCAATATAAGGTGGATTAGAAACAAAAAGATTAATCGGAGCGCCATGATAATTAGAAAATACATCACTACAAACACATTCTACCTTTGCTTCTAGTCGTTCTGCATTTTCTTTTGTAATGGCTAATGCCTCTTTAGAAATATCTAGTTCTTGAACGATAAACGAAGGTCGTTCTTTTTTCAAAGTAATACCAATACAGCCACTGCCACATCCTAAATCAACGACTTGTTGCTTCTGATTAGGTTCTCTTTGTAAGATTTGTTCAACTATCCATTCGGTTTCCCAACGTGGAATTAACACAGATTCATTGACTAAAAATTCACGTCCATAAAAAGATTGATACCCTAAAATATAACCGACTGGATAATAATCTTGAACCTTTTGTAGTGCTTCTTTTAGCCATTCTTGCTCCTCTTTGGGCATCACTTTCGTTTCATTTTGCCATAATTCTTGAGCGGACCAATGATGATATCCTTGAATTAACGCAATTGGAGCATCACAATCTAACTCTGGGTCTTTTTGTTCTTCTAAAAAAAGGACTGCTTGAGTAAGCACGTCCTTGTAAGTAAGATTAGATTTCATTATTTTGCATCTCTTCTAATTTTTTCGTTTGGTCATAGATGACTAAAGCATCAATAATTTCATCTAATTTTCCAGATAAAATTTGGTCTAATTTTTGTAAAGTCAAACCAATACGGTGATCAGTCACACGATTTTGTGGGAAGTTATAAGTACGAATACGTTCTGAACGATCCCCTGTTCCGACCGCTAATTTACGGTTGGCATCATATTCGCTTTGTGCTTCTGATTGTAATTTATCATAAACACGTGCACGCAATACTTTCATCGCTTTTTCACGGTTTTTAATTTGGCTACGTTCATCTTGCATTGCCACGACGATTCCTGTTGGCAAGTGAGTTAAACGAACCGCAGAAGCTGTTTTGTTGACGTGTTGTCCACCAGCTCCAGAAGCGTGATAAATATCTACACGAATGTCTTTTTCATCTAAATCTAATTCCACTTCTTCTGCTTCTGGCATAACCGCAACTGTCGCTGTAGAAGTGTGGACACGACCTTGAGATTCTGTCACTGGAACACGTTGTACACGGTGAGCTCCGTTTTCATATTTTAATTTAGAATATACATTATCTCCTGTAATCATCATGATTACTTCTTTGTAACCACCAATTCCAGTGACGCTTGCTTCTAAAGTTTCTACTTTCCAGCCTTGAGATTCTGCATAACGAGTATACATATTGTATAAGTCTCCAGCAAATAAGGCTGCTTCGTCTCCTCCTGCAGCTCCACGGATTTCCATGATAATGTTTTTATCATCATTTGGATCTTTTGGTAAAAGTAAAATTTTAATTTTTTCTTCTAATTCTACTTTTTCTTTTTTCAATTCAGAAAGTTCTTCTTTTGCCATTTCTAAAATGTCGCTATCACTTTCTTCTTTTAAGATTTCTTCATCTTCGACAATTCCTGCGACTACTTTTTTATATTGGCGGTAGCATTCTACAGTTTCACGAGTAGAAGCTTCCTCTTTTGATAACGCCATAAAACGTTTTGTATCTGCAATTACATCTGGGTCACTTAATAATTCCCCTAATTCTTCATAACGATCTTCTAACGCTTGTAATTGATCAAACATGCAATTTCTCCTTATTTATCTTCTTTCTTTTCAATCGGTTTTGGATGATGATAATGTTTGCGACAAACTGGATAGTACGCTTCATTGCCTCCAATTTGAATTTGTTCACCATCATAAACCGGCTTACCATCAATATAGTGTAAATTCATTGTTGCTTTGTGCTCGCAAAACCAACAAATCGTTTTAATTTCTTCAATCTTATCCGCTTGTAATAGTAAATGTTTCGTTCCTTCAAACATTTCATTGCGGAAATCATTTTTTAATCCAAAGGCCATCACAGGAATCTCTAATTCATCAACGATTTGCGCCAATTGATAGACATGTTTTTTTTCTAAAAATTGTGCTTCATCGACAAGTACACAATGGATGGTTCCTTGTTCTTCTTGAATTCTTTTGACATCAGCAAAGACATCTGTGTCCTCTCCAATGATTTTTGCTTTTCGTTCTAATCCAATACGGCTTGCAATCATTCCTTGGCCAGCTCTTGTATCTAATGCACTTGTAAATAAAAGAACCTTTTTATCTTGCTCTTCGTAATTGTGGGCCACCTTCAAAATTTCAATGGTTTTCCCACTATTCATTGCGCCATATTTAAAATAAAATTGTGCCAAAAGAATCTCCCCTTTTATCTTTGTTACTTTGATATTTTACTACATTTTTCCCTCTCACTCAATGAAACTTTTTTTGCTCAAAAAGAAAAAGAAGAGGAAATCCCTCTTCTTTTCTTTGTTATCCTTCTATTAATTCTTCTTTTTCTTTGGCCAGTGCACCTTTGATTAAGAATGGTGAAATTAAGGTTGTTAAAATAATCGCCATAATAATTTCAGAATACATATTATCACTAATTAAATGATAGCGAACGCCCATTTGGACAATGATTAATGCCATTTCTCCACGGGACACCATCCCTGCTCCCACAACAAAACTTTGACGAGAAGTTAAATGAGAGAATCGTCCACCAATGTAACCACCAATCAGTTTTGAAAGCACTCCTAATACCGTTAAGATTAAGATGAAAGGTAAGTTTTTGATGAATCCATCAAAACGAACATTTAATCCAATCGAAACAAAAAAGATTGGAATAAATAAAGAGTACCCGATAACGTCGATTTTTTCTTGGACTACTTTTTGGTGTTCGGTTAAAGAAATCATTAATCCGACAAAGAACGCACCAATAACATCGCTCATTCCTAATTCTTCAGATAATAGTGCAAAAGCAAAACATAGTGCTAAAGAAAATGCAGTTACTGCTTCTGTCGCATATAAGCGTTTTGCAATACGTAATAATGGTAATAATAAATATTTTGCAAATAAGAAAGCTACTAAGAAGAATAGTAATTTTCCACCAATCATATCCCATAAGAAAGCTAGATTAAAAGAAAAGCTACCTTTTTGATCTAAAATCGTGGTAAAAATACTTACAATCATTACCACCATAATGTCATCTACAACCGCAGAACCAAGAATAATCGAGCCATCTTTTGAATCCAAATGATTGTACTCACGTAACACTTGAACCGAAATACTTACAGAAGTTGCCGCAAACACGATTCCTAAAAAGACCGCTTCCATCGTTGGCATATGGAAGACATTTCCCACAATGAAAAATAAGATCATTGGTAAAATAACTCCCAAACAAGCAATGACCACCGAAGGCTTCATATATTTTCGTAAAAGATGGAAATCACTCTCTAATCCTGCTAAGAACATTAAAAAGATTACTCCAATTTGAGAAAAAATTTCCATGGTTTGCGAAGGATGGACGAGATTTAACATCGCAGGTCCCAATAAAATCCCTACTAACAATTCACCAATAACCGATGGAATATTAATCAATTGGCACAGATGAGCTGCTAGCTTTGTCCCTAATAAAATGACAATAAAAGCTAATAAAATTTCTATCATATTCTTTTCCTTTCTTCACATAACAAAAGACGCCGTTCCAATGTTTTTCCCGCCCCTGAAAAACAAACCTTGAAACTAGCGTCCAACCGTTACTTATTCTCTTTTATTTTACAAAAAATTAATCTTTACTTCAATCCTTAGCTAAATTCTTTTCTTTCTGTTGGATTTTATCATCAAAAAAATAAAAATGTGATATGATGAGAAAGAATGGAATTTAACCGAAAGAAAAGAATAAAGGAGAAAGTAAATGTCTTTTAAAGGTCAAATGGCCATGATGGCTGGAAAAAGCTCACAATGGTTTTTACGCACTTTTTTAAAACGTGGAAGTAGTCTACCTGGAAAGATTGCGTTAAAAATCGATCCTAATGTTTTAGAAGAGCTTGCAAAAGATTATGAAATTATCGTGGTTACCGGTACAAACGGAAAAACATTAACCACTTCTTTAATTGTTAATATTTTAAAACAAAAATATCCACATATTATTACCAATCCAACGGGTGCGAACTTAAAACAAGGAATTGTTGCAACATTCCTTTCTGCACCAAAAATCAAAGACGGGAAAAAATTTGCGGTCTTAGAAATTGACGAAGCAACACTAAAAAATGTCACTCAATTTTTACAACCAAATGTATTTGTCTTTACTAATATTTTCCGTGACCAATTGGATCGTTATGGAGAAATTTATACGACTTATAAATTAATTGCGGAAGGACCAAAAAATGTCCCAAGCGCAACAGTCATTGCCAATGGAGACACTCCTCTTTTCAATGACTCTTCTTTAAAAAATCCACATTATTATTATGGATTTGATCATTTACCAGATGGAGAACAACTAGCAGATGCCAATACGGATGGTGTATTGTGCCCTCATTGTCAACATATCTTACATTATAAAATGATTACTTATGCGAACCTTGGAAAATATTATTGTCCAAATTGTGATTTCCAACGTCCAGCATTGGATTGCCGCTTAACGGATTTAGAAGAAATCACCAACCACTCTTCTTCTTTTGTCGTTGATGGTCATTCTTATCAATTAGAAGTCGGTGGCTTATACAATATTTATAATGCTTTAGCTGCCATTGCCGTTGGAAAATTTTATGATATTCCTGCTGAACAAATTGCAAAAGGCTTACAACAAAGTAAAAATGTCTTTGGTCGTCAAGAAGTGATTCAAGTCGATGATAAAGAAGTGACAATTATGCTCGTGAAAAATCCAGTAGGTCTAAATCAAGTCTTAGATACGATTGCTCTTGCGCCGCAGCCTTTTGGTGTTGTGAGTCTTTTAAACGATAAATATGCCGATGGAATCGATGTTTCTTGGATTTGGGATGGTCATTATGAAAAATTACAAGAAATGGAAATCCCACAAGTAATTACAGGTGGAAAACGTCATAAAGATATGACTCTTCGCCTAAAAGTTGCAGGTTTAGAAGATCGTTTAACTGAACAACCAGAGTTTGCGAATCTAATTGAAAACATTAAAGAAATGCCATGTCAACGCATTTATGTCTTAGCTACTTACACAGCGATGTTAGAGCTACGTCAATTATTCAAAGAAAAAGGCTATTTAAAATAGGAGGAAATCATGAAAGAATTACGTATTTGCCATTTATATGGAAATTTGATGAATACCTATGGAGATATCGGTAATATCTTAGTAATGGAATACTATTGTAAAAAAATGGGTATCACCACAACTTACGATTTAATCAGCTTAGAAGATGATTTTGATCCTAATGCCTATGATTTTGTTCTTTTTGGTGGTGGACAAGATTATGAACAATCCGTGATTGCCAAAGACCTACAAACTAAAAAAGCTCCATTGACGACTTACATTGAAAATGGAGGTGCTCTTTTAGCAGTTTGTGGTGGATACCAATTACTAGGTCAATATTATGTTACCGCAGATGGAACAAAAATCGATGGAATTGGTGCTCTTTCTCACTACACTCGTAGTCAAGCAGAAAATGAAGATCGCTTAATTGGTAACGTTAAAATTTATAATGATGATTTTAAAGAAGAATATATTGGCTTTGAAAATCATGGGGGACGTACGTATTTAGGAGACGACGAAAAACCACTAGGAAAAATTTTAGAAGGAAATGGAAATAATGGTACCGATGGTGGCGAAGGAGTCATTTACAAAAATACTTTTGGTACTTACTTCCACGGCCCAATCTTAGCTCGTAATGAAAACTTAGCGGTACGCATGATTAATATCGCCATGAAACAGCGTTATGGTGCAGAATATACCGAAATTCCTTTTGAAGATGTAAAATAAGAAAAACCTCTATCGTAAAAGATAGAGGTTTTTTTCTTAGGCTTCTTGGTTGATAGATTTGCCTTCTTCTTTTTGTTGTTCTCTCACTGCTAATTTAACAAATGGGATATACATCAAAATAGAAATGATTAAGTTTACGGCCGCTAACACTCCGCCTTGCCAACTTGCGGTAGCTAATACCCCACCAATTACAGGTGGTGTAACCCAAGGTGGCATAACCGTTGCGGCTGGGACAAGGCCAAATTTTGTTGCCCAATAAGAAGTAGTTACTAATACCAATGGAGTCAAGATAAATGGAATGAATAAAATTGGATTTAATACAATTGGTAATCCAAACATCAATGGTTCATTGATATTAAACACTCCTGGAGCTGCAGATAATTTGGTTACAGTCATCATTGATTTACTCTTACGTCCTACTAAGAAAATCGCAATAATTAAACCAATCGTTGCTCCTGTTCCTCCGATGTTAACAAATACATCAAAGAAAGGTTTATTTACAATATTTGGAGCAATTTGTCCTGCTTGAATCGCACGAATATTTTCTTCAATCGCTGGCGCATTTAATGTTTGCATTAAAGGTTCTACCATGTTTCCACCATGTAAACCAAAGAACCATAATAATGGAGTGATTAAGGCTAAGATTAACGCTGAACCATAACTATTAGCTAGACCCATAAATGGTTTTTGTATCCATTCATAGAAAGAACCAATGATATTTGGCATATTAAATCCAGCAAAGATAGCATAAACTAAAGCAAATAAACTAATCGTAATCATAGATGGTAATAATGCCGCAAAAGCTTTCGCTACTGCAGGTGGAACTCCATCTGGCATTTTAATGACTAGGTGTTTATTTCCACTTAAACGAGTAAAGATTTCAGCAGAAACGATTCCTACAATTAAAGCTACGAATAATCCTTGAGAGCTCATTCCAGCAATGTTATCTGGAGTATTTAAAGCACCTAATGCAAAGAAAGAAGCTAAAGATACAATTCCTGCAGATAATCCATCTTTTCCGTAACTATTGGCTAAATGATACGCAACTAAAAATGAAATACAAACAGATAAAATAGCAAAAGTTGCGTTCCAAATGCCTCCACCAAATCCTTTCCAAGCTTCTCCATGGAAAATTTGATTCATGAAGTTTTGGAAAAATGGAATTGGTAAGTTATTAATCATTACGGCTAAAGCGCCTAAAATCATCAATGGCATCATGACCATAAAGGAATCACGAATGGCCACAAGATGACGTTGTGCCCCGATTTTTGCGGCTATCGGCACAAATTTTTGTTCCATAAAATTCATAAATTTTTTCATCATCATTATTCCCTTTTCATTTATTTTTCGTCAATACGTTTATAAACTTCCACAAATTCTTTAGCTAAATCTACAAACGTAATAGCAGTCATTAAATGATCTTGACTGTGGACAACCAAAAGCGTCACTTGCATCTCTTCTCCTTGCGCCTCTTTAGTTAATAATTCTGTCTGCGCATGGTGTGCTTGCACTAAACATTCATTGGCTGTCTCTAATTTTTCTTTCGCAACAGTGAATTCTCCTTTTTTAGCAGCTTGAATCGCCTCTACTGCTTCACTTTTTGCATTCCCTGCATTCATAATTAAGCCCATCACTGCTTGTAAAGTTTCTTGTTCCATTGTATTTTCCTCGTGTTTTGTTCTTATCCTTCAATTAATTTTAGGGCAGTATGTAGAACATTTTCTCCATTCATCATGCCATAATCTGCCATATCAATGACCGCTACAGGAATGCGTCCATTTACTTTTTCTTCAAAAGAAGGTAACATAAAGCGCACTTGTGGTCCTAATAATAAAACATCAATATCTGAACGATCTTCTAACATTTTTTCTGCTTCATTAGAGGCACAAGCAAAGATTTCTGCTTCAATTCCTTCATTTTTTGCTGCCTCTTGCATTTTGCTGACTAATAAACTTGTGCTCATTCCTGCTGAGCAAGCTAACATAATAGTTTTCATAATAAATTCTCTCCTTTTTTCTTTGTACACTTAATATAAGCAAGAATCGTGCCAACTTTTTATGCTTGAAAACGCTTTATTTATCACGTTTTGAGCGTTTTACACACTACAGAAAAAAATAAAAAAATCTACACACTGAAAATAGTGTGTAGATTCTACGTTTTAATTATTCACAAAAATTTGTGCGATATAAGCAATTTCATCATCCGAGATAGTAATACCATATTTTTTCTCTAAAGAAAGTAATTGCGCTGAAATGATATCAAATGGCAATTTATTTTCTTTTTTAAAGGTCTCTAACTCTGGGAATGTACGCTGAGAAGCATCATGATTGGTCAATAATAAATCAATCAAAAATGCTAAGTGCATAATAATTCCTAGTTCCACGCTTGGATCTAAAATAATATGTAGCGTTTGTTTCATTCGTTTAATTTCTTGATGAATTAACGATAAACATTGATCCAAATCTGGAATATGCGTCAATGTTTCGGATAAGGTACGTTCAATTTGCCATAGATCAATTTCATTTTCTAATAAGCCATAGAATTTTTGTGCTCGTTCTTCATCAAATAAATCTAAAGCTGAGAAATAAGGAATATTTTGATAATGAATCTCTGCTGTTCCAATAATCGCACGGACATCATATTCACTACGTAAATGATCAATATGACGAATAAAAGCACCAGATTCTAAAAATTGCATCGGAATAATTTGATATTCATCTTTAGGAATTAGTTTTTCTAAGCGACTTTCTAACTTATTCGCTACACTTTCTCCTGTAAAGCAAGACACAATAATAGCTTTTGGTTTTTCATAATTCTCTTCTATTGCTTCTTTTTCATTACTATATAAAATATCACGAATAGAAGTCGTTAATTGAGATTTAATTTCTGATAGAGAATAACCATCATGTGCTAATTGTAAAGCTTCCATCACTACTAAGGTACTTGTTAAAGAAATGGATTCTGTTTTAATTTGAATATCTTCTTCTAAAATTCCTGCCAAACGATTTAATGAGCCCATGTCCGTCAATAGTAGAATTCCATTTTGATATTCTTCTTTATTTTCTAAAACATGAGATTTTAACTCTTCATAGATTTCTGAGACATCCATTGTCATTGGCATGTTCATTGCGTATCCTTCACGAATTCCTGTTAGTTCTTGTGCCGATTTCAACATCGCACTAGAAATTTCTTCCCCATGCATAATCGTAATAATACTTACATGATTACGAATGGCTTTTTTCTTCTCTTGTACCGGCAAATGTAAAAGTAAAGATAGATAACCAATTTCTTCCATCGGTAAAAACAAATGATATTCTTGTTCAATCATGGAGGCAAGTTCTAGAGCTACTTGGAATTCTAATAGATAGTGTTTACGAATTTCATTGAGTTTTTGGTTTGGAATTTTCTTTCCACTTTGAATTCGTTCAATCGCCGCTTGTAAATGCAAAGCTAATGTAAAGCGATCTTTTTTAGAATATACGCGATTTAGCTTCATACTTGCTTCATCACAAACACGATCTGCTAATTTTTGTGTTTTTAAAGGAACTTCTTCTTGTACTTCCTTTTCTAATGTATACAAGCTAAACGCTTCGTTTTTCTCATTTTCTGTCACTTCTTTGGTTTGCCAATGAATAGAACGTTCTTCTTGATTGAAATATAATTGATGCCATTTCTTATGTAAAAGGGTTTGGATTTCTTGATGTAAATGTTTCTCGTTTAATAATCCTTTTTGAACAGTAATTGGTAAATCTTGTTGCTCAATTGTAATTTCTTGTTGGTCTTTTTGTTGATAATGTAAAAATCCTTTGGCACAAACCAATTTGATGTCGCGCTTTAATTGACCAATATTACCTGGTGTTGAATATAGAAGAAACGCAAGTAAAACATCGCGATGTAATAAAATATTAGTTTCTAAACGCATTGCTTCTTGTAAAAAGAAACTTGTAATCATCTGGTAACGTTCTTCAATCGTGCGGTCGGCTAGCGAAGGCAATTCAATACACATTGGAATACGACGTTTAAATGTTTCTAAGAAATTTTCCTCAGATTCTGTCGTTGCGCCAATAATTTGTACCGTTGCTTTCTTTTCTTCTCCGCTATCTCCTAAGGGATGATATACTCCTTTATCAATAAAAGTAAAGAGCATTTCTTGTCCTTCTGGAGGTAGACGATGGATTTCATCTAAGAAAAGAATGCCACCGTTTGCTTGTTGAATTAATCCTGGACGATCTTCATCTGCTCCGGTAAACGCTCCTTTTTTAATGCCAAAAATATGTCCAAATAACAATTGTGGATTTTGTGCATAATCGGCACAGTTAAAGGCAATAAAAGGTGCTTCTTCATCTACCACTTCTGATTCTTTTGCAAATTGATACATGCATTCTGCAAATAAAGTTTTCCCTGTACCAGAAGCGCCAAAAATCATCGTATGTAATCCTGTTGGAGGATATAAAATCGCAGCTTTTCCCTTTTGAATCGCACTACTTAATGATTCCTCTGCCCCAATTAAATGATCAAAAGAAAGATGATTTTCATCTAAAAGCAAAGGAATAGAATTCGTATTTTCTTCATTTGCCTGAATAGCTACTGGATGTTGTGTCACTTTATAAAGAACTGGACGTCCTTTAATTTTGACAATTTTTCCTTCTTTATATAATTCATTTAAATATCGACTTACATTGGTACGGTGTAATTGTAACTCTTCTGATACTTGATCTGCTGTTTTCGCTTCTGTTGCTTCTTTTAAATATTGATAGATTTCATCTTTCCGAAATGGCATAATATACCTCCTTATAAAATTCAAAATTTATTCTATCATGTTTCTACCTAAATTGTTATGAAAATATATAGAAATACATTAAAGTTTAATTTTCTATCCTTTCTCTGCATTTTTTCGATTTTCTTTCTTAGTATTTTTATAGTAAAATAAAAATGACTATTCAAAAAGAAACACTTTTTCAAGGAACTATCCTTGTCATCCCTGTATCCTTCCTTTATAATGAAAGGTGATTGAGAATGATTTTCAATTTCAATTAAATAACCATCCTCAATCAATCCATCATAAAGGGGGAAAGAAATGGATACGCGGAACAAGTCTTTAGAAGACATTAACAGTTCCATCGCCCTGCCTAAAACAAAAAACTTCTGGAAATTGCTATTTTCTTATTTAGGACCAGGAGCATTAGTGGCCGTGGGCTATATGGATCCAGGAAACTGGGCAACTTCAATTACCGGTGGACAATACTTCCAATACCACCTACTATCAATTATTTTACTTTCTAGTTTAATTGCGATGGTATTACAATATGCCTCTATGAAACTAGGAATTGTAACTCGTCTAGATTTAGCACAGGTTACAAGAAAATATACAACCAAGCGCTTGAGTGTTGTATTATGGATTGTTGCGGAATTAGCGATTATGGCTACCGATATCGCAGAAGTTATTGGTGCTGCGATTGCCTTAAAACTACTATTCCACATTCCATTACTTTTTGCGGTTTTCATTACCATTTTTGATGTATTCTTACTATTACTATTAACAAAAATTGGTTTCCGTAAAATTGAAGCGTTAGTTGTGTGTTTAATTGCGGTAATCTTCCTTGTCTTTAGTTACCAAATTTACTTATCTGATTTCCAATTTGGTGAAGCATTAAAAGGAATGATTCCATCTTTATATACCGTACAAGACCATCCAGTGATTGGCGGAACTTCTCCGTTGGCCTGCTCTTTAGGTATTATTGGAGCAACGATTATGCCGCACAACTTATACTTACACTCATCAATTTCACAAGTTCGTAAAATTGATGGAGATCATTCCACAAAAGAAATGATCAAATTTTCAACGATTGACTCTAATTTACAATTAGGAATGGCTTTTATCGTCAATGCCCTTCTATTATTCATGGGTGCTGCCGTATTTAAAGGCAATGCGATTCAAGATACGTCATTCTTTGGGATTTATGATGCGTTACAAAATCCAGCGTTGATTAGTAACCCAATTATGTCTAATATTGCAAAAACTGGTATTTTATCTACCCTATTTGCCGTCGCTTTATTAGCTTCTGGACAAAACTCAACGATTACTGGTACTTTAACTGGACAAATCATTATGGAAGGATTCGTACATATCAAACTTCCACCTTGGTTACGTCGTTTAGTGACTCGTTTATTAGCCGTATTACCAGTTATGATTTGTATCTTATTTACACATCATATGTCTACCGCACAGCAACATTTGACTATTAATAACTTAATGATCGATTCCCAAATTTTCTTATCTTTAGCGTTACCATTCTCTATCATTCCATTATTAATGATTACGAACAACAAACGCATTATGGGAGAATTTGCTAATCGCTTATGGATTAAAGTGATTGGATGGGTATCAACGATTGTGTTAGTATATTTAAACTTAACTTCAATCGAAGGACAAATTGCTTCGATTTGTCATGACTTTGAAATTCCAGCCAATCAAACAGTAATTCAAGTTATTAGTTTTGTATTATGTGCCACTATTATTTTATTATTAATTCGTGTTGCTTGGGATATGCATAAACGTATGAAAGAAATTCATCCTGAGTAACAAAAAAGCAAGAGTTACCCCTCTTGCTTTTTATTTTTATTTTTTACTTTTCTTTTTCTTTGCTTTTTTCTTTTTCGCTGTTGCCTTATTTTTTTTCTCTTTTTTTGGTTTTTCTTTCTTTTCTTCTTTTTCTGGTTTTTCATCCCAAAGCATAGATTCATATAAGAAAATTTCGTGTAAAGGTTGACCTAACTCTTTGCATAATTGTGATAAATTACGGCGTTCACGGTCATTTACTAGACTGATCACTGCCCCTTCTTTCCCCATACGACCAATGCGTCCTACACGATGAATATAAGTTTCTAAAAATTCTGGCACATCAAATTGCACGACATAAGATAATTCAGGTAAATCTAGACCACGACTAGCAATATCTGTCGTAAATAGAAGGTTTGTTTTTCCTTCATTAAATAATTTCAATGACAATTCACGTTCAAACTTACTTTGGTCTGAAGCTAACGTACTTACAGAAACTCCTTCATAAATTAATTTTTCTGCAGCTGCACCTAGATCAGATAAATGATTGAAAAAGACTAGCGCCTTAAAGTCTGGTACATAAGAAAGTCTACGCAAAGTATCTACGCGTTTACGTAATGGTACTTCTAAATAAGTGTGCTGTACTTTACCTGCCGTTTTATCTTCTTTTACTTCTACTACTTCATAGTCATTACGGAAGAAGCTTCCTAATTCCTCTTCGGTAGCGGTTGCAGAAACAAAGACAAATTGTGTATCTTTCTGTACACTTTGTAAAATTTTAGTTGTAAAGTTCCATTCAACACGACTATTCACTAATTCATCTGCTTCATCTAAAACAATCGTATTTAAGAAATGAGGACGAATTTTTTTGCGTTCCATTAACTCATAAATACGACCTGGAGTCCCCACAATAATTTCTGGATGTTTTTTCAATTGATCCATTTGACGACGAATATTTGCATTACCAATTAATAATAACGTGTGTAAATTTCTTAATTCAGCCCAAGTTTTTACTACTTTTTGTACTTGAGCAGCTAATTCTTGGGAAGGAAGTAAAATACATAACTGTGTTCCTTTTCCTTCTTCTACTTGATAGACTAATGGCCAAACATAAGCTAATGTTTTTCCTGTTCCTGTAGGAGCTTTAATGATGGCGGATTTTTGCTTTTTTAATACTGGAATTGCTCTTTCTTGAATCGTAGAAAGTTGAGTAAATCCTTCTTTTTCATATTGTTTTTGCCAAGTTTGCATTTTCTTCCTCCTTAACAAAAAAGGACCCAGTTACCCAGATCCTTTCTTCTATTTATTGATTACTTGTCTGTGTGGATAAATATAATTTTTCATAGGCAGTTTCAAATTTTTGTACATCTCCTGCTCCCATAAAAATAATTACGGCATCTTCATGGTCTAATAATGGAGACATATTATCTTCTTTTAATACTTTACCACCTTTATGAATTAATTGCGACAAATCTTCAATTTTAACATCTCCACTGTCTTCACGAGCAGAACCAAAGATATCACAAAGATATACTGTATCTGCTAAATCTAACGCTTCAGCAAATTCGTGCATTAACGCAATCGTACGTGTGAAAGTATGAGGTTGGAAGACTGCTACAATCTCTTTGTTTGGATATTTTTGACGTGCAGCATCAATCGTGGCACGAATTTCTGATGGATGGTGTGCGTAGTCATCTACAATCGTCATATCCCCAATTGTTTTTTCACTAAAGCGACGTTTTACCCCACCAAAAGTTTTCAATGCATGGGCTACATCTTCCATATCTTCTCCTTCTAAGTAAGCTACCGCAATGACTGCTGTCGCATTGAAGATATTGTGTAAACCAAACGCTGGTAATTCAAACGTACCAATCGCTTTTCCATCATGGTAAACAGTGAAAATTGAACCATTTACTGTACGTTTAATATCATCCGCCTTGAAGTCATCTTCATCTTGAACACCATAATAATAAATAGGTACATCGGCTTTAATTTTGCGTAAATATGGATCATCTCCAAAAGCAATGATACCTTTTTTCACTTGATTGGCTAAAGATTGAAAGGCAGAGAACACATCATCAATACTTGTATAATAATCTGGATGGTCATAATCAATGTTTGTCATAATCGCATAATCTGGAGAATAAGCTAAGAAATGACGTTTATACTCACAAGCTTCAAAAGCAAAGTATTGAGCATCGGCTTCTCCATGACCCGTACCATCTCCAATTAAGTAACTTGTTGGTGCTACTTCACTTAATACGTGAGCTAACATTCCTGTAGTACTCGTTTTTCCATGAGCTCCAGTTACCGCAATACTTGTATAATCACGAATTAATTCTCCTAAAAAATCATGATAACGAATCACAGGAATTCCTTTTTCACGAGCAGCCTGTAATTCTTCGTGGTCGTCAGAAAATGCATTTCCAGCGATAACAATCATATCTTTATCTTCTTGAATGTTGTCTTTAGAAAATGGATATAGTGGAATATGATTACTTTCTAAATCTCTTTGGGTAAAAAAGTAATTTTCCACATCACTTCCTTGTACATTGAACCCTTTTTCATGCAAGATTAGGGCTAAAGAGCTCATTCCAGAGCCTTTAATTCCGACGAAATGATAGCATTTATCTTTACTAATTTCCATTTACTTTCTTCCTTCTTTACTTCGTTCTGTTTGTTTCCGACAAAATGGAATATCTGCTCGTTGAATTTCACGAACACGTTGGATACTCTCTTTAATCTGTGGAAGCTTATCTTTTGTTTCAGCGAGTTCTTCTTCTTGTTGCTGCTTTCTTTGTTTTTCTTCTGGCGAAATTGAATTAGCAAATTGAGCATAAACAGAAGTAGGAGCTCCTTCTTTTGATGAAGGAGTTTCCTTTTCTTCTTCTTTCGCCTCTTCTATTTCAACTTCTTTTCCAGTTTCATCTTGTACCTTTGTTTCTGCTGCTTCTTCAGCTTTTTTCAATTGTTGCTGAACCGTTCCTTGATTCGATAACAAATTAATTTCTTCAATCTCATTGGTATCTGGCTCATCATAGGAAGCATAAGGCTCAATTTCAATTGGTAAAGGTACATTTTTCTTTTCTTTATTTTGTGACCATTTAGGTTTCACAAAATCTTGTTTGCGATGATAAATCGCGGGTTGTTGATTTTTTTCTTTTTTCCACTCTGGAATCGAATCAATTTTCAATTCTTTTTTATGTGGAAAATTGAACACCCCAGACTCATCATCATATATGGGAAAACGAAACGGTGTCGTCATTTTTATCGCCTACTTTTCTAACCAAGACGCAACACGAGCAAACGCTTCTTCTAATCCTGCTGGATTTTTACCACCGGCTTGTGCTAATTGTGGACGACCACCACCGCCACCACCAACACATGGTGCGATTTCTTTAATTAAGTCTCCAGCTTTATAACCTTCTTTGATTAAGTCTTCAGAAACAGCTGCTAGTAAGTTTACTTTACCTTCATGAACTAATGCTAATACTAAGACATCAGAAACAGATTTTTGTTTCCATTGGTCTGCTAGTTGACGTAATTGATTCATATCTGAAGCTTGAACTTTCGCAGCAATGTAAGATTTACCATTTGCTTCTTTCACATCTTCAAAGATAGACCCTGCTTGTTGATTCGCTAATTTTGTATTTAAGCGTTCATTTTCTTTTTGTGCTTCTTTCAATTGAGTATTTAAATGAGCTACTTTTTGAGCAGCATCTAAAACGTTTGGTGCTTTCACTTCAGTAGCTACTTCGTGTAAGACACGTTCTTCTGCGCAGATCATTTCATAAGCTTTTTTACTTGTAACCGCTTCGATACGACGAACGCCAGCTCCAATTCCTGATTCAGAAACAATTTTGAAAATTCCTAATTGACTTGTATTTTTCACGTGAGTCCCCCCACATAATTCAATACTCCATTCGTCAATGTCTACAACACGAACTTCATCGCCATATTTTTCACCAAATAAAGCCATTGCGCCCATTTCTTTTGCTTTGTCTAATGTTGTTTCAATGGTTTCTACTGGTAAAGCCGCAAAGATTTTTTCATTTACTTCTGCTTCCATTTGCGCTAATTCTTCTTTTGTCACTTGACCAAAGTGTGTGAAGTCAAAACGTAAATAATCTTCTGTTACTAATGAACCTGCTTGGTTGGCATGTTCTCCTAAAACATCTTTCAATGCTTGGTGTAATAAGTGAGTCGCTGTGTGGTTATTTGCAATTAATTGACGACGTTTTTGATCAATACGTAATACGTATTCTTGACCTACTGTTAATGGTTGTTCTAATTCAATGACATGTAATGGTTGTCCATTTGGTGCTTTTTGTACATCAATCACTTGTCCGATAACTAAACCATCTGCTTGTTCAATCACACCGATATCTGCAATTTGTCCACCCATTTCAGCGTAGAATGGTGTACGGTTAAAGATTACTTTTGCAGTTCCTGCATTCATAGATTCTACAGCTTCTTCATCTTTAACAATTAAGATTGGTTTTGCTGTTGTTTTTCCTTCTAAGTAACCTGTGAAGACTGATTCTTCGGTAAAGTCAGTTAATAATCCAGATTGAGTTTTCATAGATTGTTCGTTACTACGAGCATTACGCGCACGAGTACGTTGAGCTTCCATTTCACGTTCAAATCCTTCATGGTCAACTGCAAAACCAGCATCTTGAGCTACTTCTTCTGTTAATTCCACTGGGAAACCATAAGTATCATAAAGTTGGAAGATCACTTCTCCACCTAAGATTGTTTCATTGTTTGCTTTTAATTCTTCTAATTTAGATTCTAAGATATGTAATCCATCATTCATTGTTTCATAGAAGCGTTCTTCTTCCATACGGATTACTTTTTCAATGAATTCACGTTTTTCTAATACTTCTGGATAGTAACTTTCCATAATGTGTCCAACCACAGGAACTAATGTATATAAGAAAGGTTTATGAATTCCTAATTTTTTACCATGCATTACTGCACGACGGATTAAGCGACGTAATACATAACCACGACCTTCATTAGAAGGTAGTGCGCCATCTCCAATCGCAAAAGAAACTGCACGAATATGGTCGGCAATTACTTTGAAAGATACTTTTTGTTCTTCATCTTCTCCGTATTTTACGCCATCTGCTAATTCTTCTGTCGCATGAATAATTGGTAAGAATAAATCAGTTTCAAAGTTTGTTGGTGCATCTTGAATAATAGATACCATACGTTCTAAGCCCATGCCCGTATCAATATTTTTATGTGGCAATGGTTCATAAGTATGTTCTGGTGTGTGGTTAAATTCAGAGAATACTAAGTTCCAAATTTCTAAGTAACGTTCATTTTCACCACCAGGATAGCTTTCTGGATGATCTTCTGGTAAATCATTGTATTCTTGTCCACGGTCATAGAAAATTTCTGAGTCTGGCCCACATGGACCTGCACCGATATCCCAGAAGTTATCTTCTACAGGAACAATATGATCTTCTGCTACTCCTGTTTCTAACCAATAACGTTTTGCTTCTTCATCTTTTGGATAAACTGTTACATATAATTTTTCTTTATCAAAATCCATCCATTCTGGACTTGTTAAAAATTCCCAAGCCCAAGCAATCGCTTCTGGTTTGAAATAATCACCAATTGAAAAGTTACCTAACATTTCAAACATTGTATGGTGACGAGCTGTTTTCCCTACATTTTCAATATCGTTGGTACGGATACTCTTTTGAGCATTTGTAATACGATGATTCTTTGGTACAACTGTTCCATCGAAATATTTTTTCAATGTAGCTACTCCAGAGTTAATCCATAATAATGTTGGATCATCTACAGGGATTAAAGATGCACTTGGCTCTACGCTATGCCCTTTTGTTTTGAAAAAGTCTAAAAACATCTGACGGACTTCCGCACTTGTTAATGATTTCATATCATTTCTCCTTGTTCATTCATAAAATTTCATTCGTTTATAATAGGTAGATTTTATTTTTAAATATAAAAAAACACCATTACAATTCAAGGACGACATGCGCGGTACCACCTTGATTGCAATGCTGTTGACATTACCTCTTTCATATTCTTTAACGCAGAATGTACGGAATTATTTCTAATTCTTGCTTGAGGTAGCAAATAATAATCCATCACGGTATTTGTTTCAGCCTCGCAAATACTCTCTGTCCATGAATTTGATTACTATCTTCCTCTTAATTATAGATACAGACCTATTATAATTTTTTTCTCGCTTTTCCGTCAAGTGCTTTTCCTTACTTTCTTCCTTTTTACTTGTATTTTAATCAAACAGAAGTAAATTTTGTTTTTCTATTTGTCGATTCTATTCACAAAAAACAAAAACGTAATTTTATTGTATTTTTTATATTTATATATTCTTCTTTTCTTTCTATTTGTGTGAATAATAACAATCATTCCTCACTCTTTTGCAAAAGTTTCTTTTAGTTATCAATAAAATGACAACTCCATTCCTTCTTCATTCATTCTTTTTCGATTCTTCCCTGTGCTATCATTAAATTGTGTCGTATTCACAAGGAGGCTCGGTTATGAAAAAAAAATGGATTTCACTAACCCTTCTTTTTACTTTACTTTTTTCTTTTCTACTAACCCCATTAAATATTTATGGAAAAGAGATTGATATTACAGGTAATACTGCACAAGATGCTACAGTAACTACTTCTAGTGGTGAAAATGTTACAGATAAGGATGACTTAGATCGTTACGACAATTATGAAATTACTTATGATTGGTCCATCCCTAATGGAACGAGTATTCAAAATGGAGATACAGCGACTTTCACTATCCCTGATAACGTACAAATTTTGACAGACACTTCATTTGAAGTAAAAACTAGTGATGGTAAAGTAATTGGGACATTCACTATTAAAAAAGGACAACGTGTAGGAACATTAACATTTAATTCCTATCTATCTCAACACCCAATGACGAATATTCATGGGACTTTATCTATTTGGGGAAATGGTACGGTTGACCAAAAGTATGAACAGTCTGAAATACATAAAGCAGGTTGGATTGATGGAAATAACCAACCAACCTGGGATATTCTTTATAATCCCAATTCAGAACATCGCACAAATGTTGTAATTACCGATACATTATTTGGACCACAACAGCTAGATCCTAACTCAATTCAAGTCAGTTTAGGAACAGCAGACGCTCAAGGGAATTTCACAGGAACCGTTGATCCTTCTATCAAACCAATTATTGAAGGAAATAAATTCACCATTAAAATCCCTGACTTAAACCAAGCAGTACAAATTGTCTATCATTCTACACCGACGACTTCTGGTCAAGTAAGTGTAAATAATCAAGTTTCTGGAAAATCTGACCAATTAAAAGTGATGCAAGTAGGTGCTTCTTTAACCGTTGGGGGTTCAGGAACAGCAGGTGGAGTAACACCAACGCCTGTCCCATCAGAGTCAAATTCAGATACGGATTCTTCTGACCAAGGACATTCTGGTGGACATCATTCTGATCAATTTCCAGTAGGTGGAGGATCTACTACTTCTACATCCGAAGCAAGTGGTACTTCTTCCACTACTTCTGAATCTGTAAGTGGAAGCTCTTCTTTCACTCCAGAATCTAGTACTACTTCTACAACAAGTTCAGCATCCTCTTCAGACAAAGATACAACAAAAACTTCTTCTACAAGTACTTCTTCTGAAGAAGATGCAACGAATAGTGACTCAACAAGTAGTACAACCGATAAAAAACATCTTGAAATAATGGGTGGTGGAACTTCTTCTAATTCTTATCCTAACCATAAAAATAAAGAGGCCAATACCATTTCTGGTGATTTACCACAAACAGGAACTCACTCTTCTCAAGAATGGATTTTCTTTGGTCTTGTATGCGTAACACTAGCTACAATTGGTTGGTTCACTTTAGAAAAGAAAAAACAAGCATAAAAAAGTAAAAAGAGAAAGCAGACGTTAACGTCTGCTTTTTTATTACCTTCTTATACAAAATCAACTCGCATATTATAACGTTTTTTCTAGTTATTTTAATCTTTCTTCTTTTTCATTAGAAATGTCTCTATTTTTTTAGGACTTAACTTCATATCAAAAAAAATTGATAAAAATCAAAAATTTCTCAAGAATAAAATACAACTTTATGATATAATATAAAAGAAACTTAAAAAGAATTCATTTTTATATTAACAAAACCCTTAAATAGATAAAATACCCCTATCATAAGACACTATGTCCCTTTCTATGACTAAGAAGAAAGAGATGACGATATGACAAAAAGAAAAATGTTTAAAATTATTTTTTTAGTAGTCCTGAGCATTTTTTATTGTTTAGCACTACGCTATACTTTTTTATATTCTTCAGAAACATTACAAGGAGATTTAACTACCTTCTTTCTTGTTGAAGGACATCCCTTAGATAATCTTTTTTGTAATCTTTCTAGTATTTTATTTTATATTTTGCCATTCCTATTTTTTCAAAATCAATGGTTCTATTATATTGATCATAAAGATCAATATCATCCAGATTCATTAAATCATTTTTGGTGGGCAGAATTTTTCTTAGGATTATTTAGTATTCTATGGTATGTTGCAAATATTATTTTATTGCTTGTCTTTCAACAAAGCGCAATTCTATCTTTCTTTCCTTGGAGTATTGGTATTTTCTTACTTTTAGGAAATATCAGTCTCTTTTTCCATCTTATCCATCGAGAACGATGGATTCCTTTTGTTTGGATTGCGTTATTTTTCGTCTTATTAACCTATGATTTATTGGCTTATATTTTTGTAACCTCTGCATTACTACTTATAATTTTGAATTTCTTTTTATATTATCAACAAGACACATAAAAGCACAGAGTATTCTCTGTGCTTTTTTCTTTTATTCTTTTTCTAACCAAACTTTGTCTTTTTGTTGGATAATACGGAATCCTTTTTCAAACGTTTGAATATAGCGTGAACCTACTTTGCGAATATCTGAAGTTGGGAACCCAAATGTTTGTTCTCCTCCCATTTGCTCGAACATTTCTGTGATTAACTCATCTTTCATTAAACTGGCAAAATATTTATCTTTTGTTCTATAAATTACGCCATAGGTAAAGAAATATTTTGCAGTACCATCATGGAAATATTGGGTATATTGGTAATCGCCATAAGTATCTTTTCCACCATTGGTTTTGTAATACTTACGCATAGCGGCTTCTACATCTCCAGGGTAATCTGGTTTTGGATCTACCGGTTTTTCTGGTTTTGGTTCTACCGGTTTTTCTGGTTCTGGTTTTTCTGGCTTTGAATCTTTTGCTTTTACTGCATCCATGGCTGCTTTGGCATTAACAATTTTCATTGTCGTATTACTCATTGGATCATATTCTTTTTGAGCGGTTTCTTTCAAAATACGTTCAATTTCATCTGGTTTCAAATCAGGATTTTTCTCTAACATTAAAGCAACAATACCAGTGACTACTGGAGCTGCCATTGAAGTCCCACTCTTGAATTCGTCACTTTGTTGACCAGGACTTTGTTGACCATTGTTACATGTAGAGAAAATATTAGAACCTGGTGCATAAACATCTACAGCACTTCCCCAATTAGAAAAACCAGATTTTGCTCCACGGTCATCATGTGAACCTACAACTATACTATTGCCGACATTCGCTGGCGTGGTACGATTTGCATCCACATTATCATTTCCTGCCGCAATAACTAATGTAACTCCTTTTCTGCGTAATTCATCAAATACATAGCGATACGTTTGTGGAACAGGAGCTAATCCAGGATAAGGTTGTGAACCTAAAGAAGCATTAATAACTTTTGCAGGATGTTCATTTTTAGGTACTCCTTGCACCTCCATACCACCAAGCCAAGCAAAAGAATCTGCGATATCTGATAAATATCCTCCTCCTGCTCCTAATGAACGTCCAGCTGTGAATTTCGCTTTATAAGCTACGCCTGTGACTGAATTATTCCCTTTTCCAGTCGCTGCCGCAATTCCTGCTACGTGTGTGCCATGCCAACTAGAAGGGACCATTTGACCATATTCGTTATAATGCCAATCCCCATTATCTGTTGGATCTGCATCACGTCCATCTTGGTCGTGAGACATTTGTGGATTTTGAATAAAATCATATCCTCCTAGATAGTTAGGTGCTAAATCTTTATGTGGGATATATCCACAGTCATTGATACCAATGGTTACTCCTTTCCCAGTATATCCTTCTTTCCACACCTCTTTAATATGAGTGTAGTCAAGATGCCATTGTAACTGACGCACCATGTCATTACGATTAATAAATTTCTCTAAATCAGAAGGATCATCTTGTTTATAAAAGACATCTGGTTCTACATATTGAACATTTTTATCTTTCTTCAATTCTTTAACGACTGCTTGTTGCTCTTTTGGCGTCATTTTTTCTGTTTGTACCACTTGAGCTCCTGTAGATGTTTTTTTCACTACCGTTTCTTTCACTTCATCTTCTTTTGTCGCTTTTTTTGTTGATTGCTGAACATCTGTAAGTAATTCTTTTACATTGACTTTAGAGTTCTTCTTCAATTTAACAATCACGCGATCGGTTTCATTATTTTTTAAAGGCTCTTTATCTGCCTTATTTTCTGCAAATCCTACGGCACCACTCATTAAAAATTGTGCACTTAATAAAGCAACACAACTCATACTAATTCCTTTTTTGTTCATTATCTATACTCCTTTTTCTAAAATATAATGTAATAGTATATAAACTTTTTATCTTTTTCAATTATTTTTTTATTTTTATTTTAATTTTGAACAATGAGTATGAATCGATTTTATACTTAAAAATACTTTAAAATAAAGAATAAATAATGAAAAGGAGAGAAATTTATTTTGTTTTATTTTTTCTATTTTTAGACATCATTGTTTTTAATAACAAATTATGAATATTTTACTCAAACTTCAACAAAGGAGAATTGAACTAAATTCAAAGAAGCATATGAAAAAGTGGAACGTGTTGATCCAAATGAATACTTGGTAAAAGAATATTATCAAGCGATGAAAATGGGCTGGGAATCAAATACTCTACCATTTAAGATTTTATTAACAGCTCATGATGGATATAATGAACTGCAACGAATTACAGAGTTATTGAATATTACTTATGAAGAAATAATTAGTGAAAGATATAATTAAAAAATAAAGACAAAAAAAGAAGTTAATTTCGCACCCTACTTCGAAATTAACTTCTTTTTTGTTTCCTATTTGAGCTTTCACCCTATTGACAATGCATAGTATTATAACCTATTATAAAGATAAGTGGAATAAGTTCTACTAAATTGTTTTCGTAATTTAATTTATCTTACCCTATGATCAATTAAATTACTGATTACCCTATTATGTTTATATACCCAATCATTTCGTTAACAACTACCCTATTTTGTAACGAAATGTACTTGATAAAAAATCTTCATACCCCAATTTTAGATTTTTTATCCTTCTTATTTTTATAGTGGACTTTAGGATTACATACCCCTTTTTTCAATCATAAAGTTCATTATAAAAATAATTTGATGAATATGCGTATCAATAAAGTACCCCTATTTTATTGATGAACTCATACACGTATATCTCATAACATACCCCTATATCATAAGATATTTTCTTCTAACTTGTTTGTACCCCTACTTACAAGTTAGTTTTTTTATTCATCATATTCATCTAGGTTTTTCTCATACACTATGTATCCCCTACAACATTAATATACCAAAAATCATTTCCTTATATCTTTTTTATTTTTACTTTTACTCTCTATTTCCTCAAATTCCTAAACGCCCTATTTTAAAGGATTTTTCTTTCCCACTCTTCCATTTTATAAATTTAAATAGTAGTTTTATGTAAAATTTGTTTTTTATCTTTTGAATTTTTTTGCGTTTTTTGACCCTCATCGAATAATTTCTTGACAAAAATGAGAAAATTTTAATCTAAAAATTGATATTTTTCCTCATTTTTTTGTTTTTTAGGGTTGCTTTTTATTTTATCTCCTTAATTTTTTTGTTTATTTTTGCGATATAATTCATCTCCATCAGCTCAAACCCTTATTTATACAAGGTTTTATATTAAAAAGTAAAATACAAAATTTGTTTTCAAAAATTTGTCTAGGAGTGGGAGACAAAAAGTTACTTTTTGAATTTATTTTTTCTCTTGTCATTTTTGGGAATTATCGATATAATAGTCGCAATTAGAAATTATATGACTTTTTAAATGTAGTCCTGTGAGGCTTCAAAGAGATTCATCGTTATTTCTAACTTACTATAGAGAAATACTATCTTTCTATCCTTTTTAGGGTCGAATCATATAGAAATCAAATAAATAACGATGCAATTGAATATTCGAAGTTCACAGGCGCTAACTTAGTTTAGCGTCTTTTTTTTGTGAAAGGAGAATAAATTGTGACTAAAATTTTACGTTTAAAACATTTTTTAAGTGTGGAACGCCTATCGAATCAAGAAATTTTCACACTTATCCAACGCGGAATTGAACTAAAAAAAGGAGAACAGCCGATGATTCCAAGTTCTTGGTTTGTTTCTAACCTCTTTTTTGAAAATAGTACGCGCACGCATAAAAGTTTTGAAGTGGCAGAAGAACGATTAAATGGAACAATTATTCCTTTTGAAACAAGCACCAGCTCTGTTCAAAAAGGAGAATCACTATATGATACCGTTCTAACTCTTTCTGCTTTGGGGATTGATATTTGTGTCATTCGTCATTCAGAGGAGAATTACTATTATCCATTGATTGAATCAAAAACGATTCAAACTTCGATTATCAATGGTGGAGATGGGACCGGACAACATCCTTCTCAATGCTTACTAGATTTGATGACAATTTATGAAGAATTTCATCGATTTAAAGACTTAACCATCGCGATTTGTGGAGATTTACGCCATAGTCGTGTGGCTCGTTCCAACATGATGATGTTAAAACGTTTTGGTGCCACCCTTTATTTCTGTGGGCCAAAAGAATGGTATGATCCTCAATTTGATATTTATGGATCTTATGCCGATATTGATGACGTAATTTCTAAAGTTGATGTTTGTATGTTACTACGTGTCCAACATGAACGTCATACGGAAGAAGAAGAAGCTTCTTTTTCTAAAGAAGATTATCATCGTCAATTCGGTTTAACTAAAGAACGTTATCAAAAATTACAACCTCATGCCATCGTAATGCACCCTGCTCCTGTCAATCGAGATGCAGAAATCGCCGATGAACTTGTCGAAGCACCCAAATCTCGTATTGTAGAAGCAATGAAAAATGGAGTTTATGTTCGCATGGCAATTTTAGAAGCGATTTTAGCGGCTCGTGATAAGGAAGGAGAAAAAGTATGTTAATTCAAAATGGAAGTTTATTTCAAAATGGACAATGGGTTCAAAAAGATTTACGAATCGAAGGAGAAGAAATTTTATCAGTTGCAGATCAACTAACACCAATGGCAGAAGAATTGGTGATTGATGCTAAAGGGAAAAAAGTTGTCCCAAGTTTTACAGATTTACACGTTCATTTCCGTGACCCAGGATTTTGTGATAAAGAAGATATTTTCACTGGCTCTTTAGCGGCTGCACATGGTGGATTCACTCGTGTTTGTACGATGCCAAATGTAAAACCTGTGCCAGATACACCAGAATCATTCCAAAAAATGCAAGAACATAATGCATTATCTGCGATTGAAATTGATCAATATGCCCCAATTACTAAAGGATTATCTTCCTCTTCTATTGTCGAAATGGAACAATTCTTACCAAGTCATCCGATTGCTTTTACCAATGATGGTGTAGGAGTGCAAGATGCATATACTATGGAACAAGCCATGAAACAAGCACATGCCTTAAATAAAACCATCGTAGCTCACGTCGAAGATGAATCCTTCTTACATCATGGAAGTTTCCACAAAGGAACCGAACACACTCGCCTCAACGATGCAGGAATTCCAAGTATTAGTGAATATTTACAACTCTTACGTGATTTAGCTTTAGTCGCAAAAACAGGTTGTGCCTATCACATGTGCCATATTTCTACTAAAGAAAGTGTGGCTTTGATGCGTAAAGCCAAAGCTTATGGCTTACCGGTAACCTGTGAAGTTACTCCTCATCATTTACTACTCAATGATACCGATATTCCAGAAGTTAATAGTAACTATAAAATGAATCCTCCTCTTCGCAGTCGAGAAGACCAAGCCGCGTTATGGGAAGGATTATTAGATGGAACGATCGATTGTATCGCAACCGACCATGCTCCACATACAAAAGAAGAAAAAGCTCGTTCCATTGAAAATGCTCCTTTTGGGATTACAGGATTAGAGTTAGCTTTCCCATTACTTTATACCTATGCTGTAAAAGAAAATCGTTTATCTTTAGAACAACTCCTTTCTTTCTTCCTAGAAAAACCTGCGCAAGTTTTTGATCTACCTACTTTTGCGATTGAAGAAGGAAAGAAAGCAAACTTAACGATTATTGATTTAGAAACTCCATTTGAAGTAACGGAAGACTTCTTCTTATCTAAAGGAGTGAATTCTCCATTTATCGGTCAAACGTTATATGGAAAAATCGAATATACGCTATGTAAAGGAGAAGTGGTCTATGAGCCTACAATGTCTTGCTAAAATCATCGAAAATCAAGAAATTGCCAAAGATATTTTTCAACTGATCCTTGAAGGCGACTTTGTAGAAAAGATTGAACAACCAGGACAATTTGTTCATCTTTTAATTCCTAGCCAAAAAACTTTTTTACGTCGTCCTTTTAGCTTAGCTTCTTACCATCAAGATAAAAATCAGTGCACGATTCTTTATAAAATATTAGGAACAGGAACAAAAGAATTAGCACAACTTAAAAAAGGAACTTCGATTTCTTTACTAGGACCTTTGGGAAATGGCTTTTTTGTTAATCCTTTATATGAAAAGGTATTACTTATTGGAGGGGGCATCGGAATTCCTCCTCTTTATGAACTAGGAAAAGAATTTCAAAAAAAAGGTACAGAAGTCACTTTTCTTTTAGGGTATCGCAATCAAGAAGAAGTCTTTTATCAAGAAGAATTCGCAAAACTAGGAACCGTGATTACTTATACCGAAGATGGTTCTTTTGGCCATCAAGGACGAATTGACGCTGCCTTTCCAACCTTGGAAAAAGATTGGAATGCCGTCTATAGTTGTGGTCCTACTCCAATGTTAAAGGCAGTCAAAGAAAATTTTTCTAACCAATATCCCACTTACCTTTCCCTAGAAGAACGCATGGCTTGTGGCTTTGGGGTTTGTTACGGATGTGTGGTGGCACAAACAAAGAAAAAAACTCCTTTAAAAGTATGTCAAGATGGACCGGTCTTTTTAGCAACGGAGGTGGAACTATGAATCGATTAGCTGTGGAACTACCCGGATTAAAAATGAAAAATCCCATTATGCCAGCGAGTGGTTGTTTTGGCATGGGAAAAGAGTTTGGTGAACTTTATGATTTAAATCAATTAGGAGCATTGATTACCAAAGCAATTACGTTAGAACCTCGTTTTGGGAATCCTACCCCTCGAGTGGCAGAAACGCCACAAGGAATGCTCAATGCGATTGGCTTACAAAATAAAGGATTAGATACCGTTTGCGCTGAGGAATTATCTTATTATGAATCTTTTGATGTTCCTTTATTAGCCAATATCGCAGGCTCAACCAAAGAAGAATATGAAATAGTAGCTCAAATTCTTTCTAAACAATCCGTCGTTTCGGCATTAGAATTGAATATCTCTTGTCCAAACGTCAAAGAAGGAGGCATTACTTTTGGTACTGATTCTGACATCGTCTTTGATTTAGTTCAATCGGTGAAAAAAGTAAGCACTGTACCCGTCTATGTCAAACTTTCGCCAAATGTAACAGATATTGTAGAAATCGCTAAAGCCGCAGAAGCTGGTGGAGCGGATGGTCTTACGTTAATCAATACCCTTCTTGGAATGCGAATGAATTTAAAAACAAGAAAACCACTGCTCGCTAATGGGACAGGTGGACTTTCTGGTCCAGCAGTCCTTCCTGTTGCGTTGCGCTGTGTCTATCAAGTGGCACACGCAACTTCACTACCAATTATTGGCATCGGTGGCATTTCAACCGTCGATGATGTATTGGAGTTTTTAATGGCCGGTGCCAGTGCGGTACAAATTGGAACGGCAAACTTTGTCGACCCTTATGTCTGCCCAATAATTATTGATCAACTGGAAACTCGAATGGATGAATTAAATATCTCGTCTTTAGAACAATTAACAAAGGAGGCACGCTCATGATTCCGATTATTGCTTTAGACTTTCCAAGTAAAACGGAAGTAGAAACTTTTTTATCTCCTTTCCAAGGACAATCGCTCTTTGTCAAAGTAGGAATGGAACTTTTCTATAAAGAAGGTCCATCTATTGTTCACTACTTACAAGAACAAGGACACCAAATTTTCTTAGATTTAAAATTACATGATATTCCCAACACGGTAGAACGTGCCATGGAAAATTTAGGACAACTGGGAATTCAAATGACTACCCTTCACGCTGCAGGAGGAACCAAAATGATGGCTGCAGCGAAAAGAGGCTTAGAAAAAGGAGCGAAAAAAGCAGGAGTTCGCCCTCCACTTTTAGTCGCCATTACCGAACTAACTTCCACTTCACAAGAACAAATGAATGAAGAAGAACAAGTCCCAGGGCGTTTACAAGACCATGTATTACACTACGCTTCTTTAGTAGAAAATGTAGGATTAGATGGAGTGGTTTGTTCTGGCTGGGAAGCAGAATCTATCCATGCTCACTGTCCAAAACTATGTACCGTGTGCCCAGGTATTCGTTTCCAACCAACTAATGATGACCAAGTACGTGTACTAACCCCAACCGAGGCAAAAGAAAAAGGTATTGAATACATCGTTGTTGGACGCCCTATCACACAAGCAAAAGATCCACAACAAGCATATCAAAACATTTTGGAGGCATAAAAATGAATCAACAAGAACAAATTGCATATGACTTATTAAAAATTGGTGCAGTACAACTGGATACGGATAAAGGATTTACTTGGGCCAGTGGCATTCAAAGTCCTATTTATTGTGATAATCGTGTAACATTGAGTTATCCTGCGATTCGCAAACACATTATTCAAGCGATGAAAGAATATATTGAAATGTATTATCCAGATGTCCAATGTATTGCGGGCACTGCCACAGCAGGAATTCCTCATGCGGCACTATTAGCTGAGGCCTTAAATCTACCTATGATTTATATTCGTAATAAACCAAAAGATCATGGTCGTTGTAGCCAAATTGAAGGAACGTTCTTGCCAGGAACAAAGATGATTGTGATTGATGACTTAATTTCCACTGGAGGTTCTGTATTAAATGCGGTAAAAGTCGCACAAAACGAAGGAGCTAACGTGTGTGCAGTCTTTTCTATCTTTAGTTATCAATTACCAAAAGCAACCGAAAACTTTGCTAAAGCAGGAATTCCTTATCATTCTATGACGAACTATCAAGCGTTAATTCAAATCGCAGCTAAAGAACATTATATTGAAGAAAAAGACCTTTCTTTCTTAGAAGAATGGCGCAAAGAACAACAATAAAAAAAGAAGTGAGGATGTCCTCACTTCTTTTTGTTTTGGATTATGAATTATTTTTTGTCCGCTAGTGCTTCACGCAATTCTTTTGTAGTTTCTACGATGTTTTTCCAGTTAGCTAAACTTGGATCTTTGATATACTCATTAGCACTTTTTACTAAAGTAATCTCTTGTTTTGTTTCAGATTTATTTTCTTCAACTTCTTTAACTAATTTTTCTAAATCTGTTGTAATTACTTTCATACCTTTGAAATCAGCTACTAATTGTTTAATCGTATTTTCAAATTGATCTTTTGTAACTGAATTTGTGTTACGAGCGTATTTTTGTAGTAATTCCATAGCTTTGTAATAATGACCTGAACCTAATTTTTCAAATGATGACCAACCACCATCATTTACTAATCCTTGGTTATTTTCATCATCAATTTCAGAATCAATTAATACTTCGCCACCACGAGATTTAATTACTTTATGTCCTGTACTATATGTCCATACTGGATAAGCTACTTCATCTAACAATTGAGCTAATTGTTTAGCAGATTCAGCATTATCACCTTCTGCTTTTGAATCCATTACAACTCGACATAACGCTGCTGGATTTGTTAATTCGTAATTATCTGTTGTTAAAGTATCTCCTTTTTGGAATTTTTTTTCTGCTGTCCACTTACCAAATGTATCTACTGTACCAATTTTTTCTGGAATTGTACTATCAACAGCAGCTTTAACTGTAACTTCTTTTGCTAATTGAGCATTTTTACCAGCTGCTTCTAAAGCTCTAACTACAAATTCTGGATTACCCTTATCTACATCAGGAAGAGTTACCTCTGTTACTTCTGCTTTAGTTCCACCTTTGCTAGTTGAGCTGCAGAACATAGCTTTGATTCCATTTTCGTTTAATACATTTGAAGGCATGGGCCATTTAGATAAGTCTAAAGTCTTAAATTTAGTAGCACCAAACATATAATTAAAATCAGTTACCTTAGAAGTATCCCAACCCTTCATACCTTCTACAGTAGTAATATTTGATCCTTTAAACATTGCACGCATGTTAGTTACACCTTCAGTATCCCAACCGCTAGCATTCAATGTATGTAAGTTCGTACCAGCAAAAGCAGCTTTTAATGAAGTTACTCCTTTGTGAACTAATTTTTCAGATCCTTTAATTTCACTTAGATAGAAATCATTCATAAATGTATTTTCCATCTTCGTCATATCTTTTGTATCTAATTCTGTTACATCTACTGTACCAATTTGTTTATTATCTGCAAAAGCATATGAGAAGTCAGCTCCAGTTTTAGGTTTTCTACCATCAGTAGCTGTTTCAAATTTCACTTCTGCATTTCCTTTACCAGTATCACTTGTACCATTGAATAATTGATTTCCTTTTGTAGATTCCACTACAACTTGTTTATCTTTTAATGAACCAGGAATTTCAATTACTTGTTCACCATCTTTTTTAGTTAATCCTGCAGTTGATGTATAATCACCAGTATATTTAGTTAATTTGATGATTCCATCTTTATCTTCAGAGACAGTCCAATCTTTAACTTTTAGCTCTTTAATTTTTTCTTTTAATTCATTTTCCTTAACTGCGGCATCTTTACCATTTTGAACTTGAGTAGCACCTACTGAACGTTTAGAACGTTTTACAGATTCACCATCTAATTTTTGTTCTGCTTTTTCTGCAGCATCTAAGGCATTATTCATAGCTTCATAAGAATCTGATTCATAGAATTTCGCATTTGGCGCAGATTGACCATCTTCTTTAGATCTATTTACACCTTCAATGCGTTTTGCTTTTTCAATTACATCATTGATTTCTTGAACTTGATCTTTATGGATTTTTTCATTTAATGTTTTCGCTGCATCAATCATTTTAATTAAATTTTTAGCATTTGCATTATCCACTTCTACTTCAAAATTACGTAATAATTTTTCAGCTTCTTCTTGATGTACTTCATCTAAATCTTTAATAGCATCTTTAGCAGCTTTATCATATTTTTGTAAGTTTGTATGATTTACTTCTAAGTTAGCCATAGAATCCATTAATTCTTTAGCTGTATTTTTTACTTGTTCAGCTGTATATTTTTCAGTTGCATCATTTTTAGAAGCTGTATCCTTTTTGATATTTTCTAACATTTTATCTGCAACTTTATCTTTTTCTTCAACTGTATTCCAATTTTCGAAGATATCGTTTTCTTTACCTTTTAATTTACCAACTACTTCTTGTTCTTTTTCAGTTGCTTTGATTAATTCCTTAACGTCAGCTTCTGTTGGTTGACCTTTGATAAATTCTTCTGCTTTTTTCAATTGAGCATCGATTTCTTTTAATTTATCTGTATTAGATAAATCTTTATTTTCTGCAGCTGTTTTAGCGTCTTCAATGAACTTGTTAAATTCATCTTCTTGAGTTTTAGTCATGTAGACTTTATCGCCTTTTTCTTTAACAGCTTCAATTTTTTTATTTAAAGCATCAGTATTTAATTTCAATCCATTGATAAAGTCATTAACTTTCTTAGTCTCAGCATCAATTTTAGCTTTATCTGCTTTACCTAAAACAGCTTCATCCAATACTTTTTGTGCTTCATCTAATACTTTTTGATAATCTTCATTATTAACTAAGTTACCTGCACCTAATTTTTGTGTTTCTTTTAATTGTTCAATTGCGTTATGTAAAGCAATGATTGATTCTTTATTTACAGAAGGTTTTAAAGTAATTCCTTTGATTGCAGCTTCAATTTCTTTTGTTGCATTTACAACTTGTTCTTTTGTAGATTTATCTTTATCTGCTAAGATTTTTTCTGCTTTTTCTAAAGCTTTCTTAACTGGCTCTACACCATCTAAATTCTTTTCAGCAGCCACTACTTTTTTCGCTTTTTCTACAGCATCTTCTAAAGATTTCACTTCTTCTTCTGATGGTTTTGGAGTTTCTGGTTTTGGTTTTTCTGGCTCACTTGGATCAGTTGGTTGATCTGGTTGTCCTGGTTTATCTGTTTCTCCACCACCTGTTCCTGGTTTATTATCTGTATCGCCACTTCCTGAACCACCTTGATCAGGATTTTCTGGTTTACCTGGCTCTGTTGGTTTGTCTCCACCTGTTCCTGGTTTGTTATCTCCACCTTGATCTGGCTTATCTGTTGGTTGATCTGGTTTTGTATCTGGTTTTTCTGGTTTACCTGGTTCTGTTGGTTTGTCTGGTTTCGCTTCTGGTTTTTCTGGATTTGTTGGTTTATCTTCAGCAACTACATCTAAAGCTTCTACATTGGCATAACCTACCCATGTATCTCCATCGTATAATGAAGCGTATTTCTTACCATTTCCGTAAGTATATACATATTTCGCAGTTAAAGTTTTTCCTTTGTAGTCTGCTAATTTTGCTTTTTTAGTGTAGAAGTGGTCACTATATGTGTTCCATTCTTTAGCTACTTTAACTTTAGAATCAGCT
>NZ_AMYT01000010.1 GCF_000313915.1 Catellicoccus marimammalium M35/04/3 | reverse complement strand
TTCCAACTAAAAAATCTTTCTAGACTATTCTTCCACTCTGAAAAACCTCTAAATAGAAACCTAGGATCTCTATCCTAGGTTTTTTTATAAAATAAATAAAAGAGCATACTGACGAAAAAAGAGGTTTTACAGAAAAAAAGATATTTGATACTTATGATACAATAAAGGAGGAGATGATGAAGTATGTATTTATATAAAGATAGAGGATTTTATAATCCAAAAGATTTAGCAATTTCAGTAATTGGGGGGAAATGGAAAATTCCTATTGTTTGGCATTTATTACATTATGAACCACTACGACTAAGTGAATTAAATAAATATATGCCTCAAGTCACACAACGAATGTTAATTCGTCAATTACGTGAATTAGAAGAAGATGGGATTATTGAACGCACTGTTTATCCTGTTGTTCCACCCAAAGTAGAATATCATTTAACAGAAATTGGTCATGAATTAGCTCCGGTAGTGGACACAATTTGTGACTGGGGAGAAGAATTCGTTAAGAAGAACCAATTAGAAGAAGTAGATGAATTACCTCCTGTCTTTTAAAATAGAAAAAAAGAAGCAATACTGATATGACCCTCAAAAGTTAGAGAAGGCTTTTGAGGGTTATTTTTATGTGATTAAGTAAAAAGAAAAAACAAGAAATCTAGATATAAAGTTAAAGAACTTTATCTTTTATATCCAATGAGTGAAGCTAGAATTTATCAGCTAATTTGGAATTTAAAACTAGTTTATAGAATGTTAGATATTAATTCCTATTCGATATAGAAATTCAATCCTTACTTAATTTTAATAATTGAATAAAGTGTCCAATTTTTTAGGTCATTTCAACTTAGACTAACAAAGGAGATCATTGCAGGGCAATGATTCCTTATTTTGATTCTTTTAACATGAGTTCAGAGTCTTGCAAGGGACGTTTCACTCTTCGCCCTTGACAATCCTCTTTTTCCCTCATGTTCTCAAGAAAATGTGAGGCAGGTAAGCAACACAAAGAATTTTTAATCAAAAAGGAGAAAAAATTATGGCTACAAAATTAGAATTAGGAAAAAAATATCGTATGAGTCAAAATATTATTCAAGACCCAGAGGATAATACAGTAAACTTATTTAAAGGGGAAATCTTAGAAGTGAAAGATAAAGATTATCTTCTTGAAAATCATATTCCTTATGCGACTGTACTAGCTATTATTTATTGTGAAGAAGGTTATAAAGAAATTGTCGCTTTGGAAGAATGTTTAGCTCGAGTTGTAGAAGATATTGAATAATTAAATAATAGAAGCTGGTAGTTATCCTACCAGCTCTTTTAATGGTATGAGTTTTATAAAAATATTATATCAAAGTATAATTACCACTATAAATTTTATTTGAAATTTATTATATTTTTGTCTAGGAGGTTATTCAATCATGGTTATAGTATCTCTTTATTTTGATGATAAAGAATATGAAAATATAAAAAAGGTGGCAGATTTATATGGAGTATCTACCACTGACTTTATAAAAAATAGTATTTTAGAAGATTTAGAAGATGAGTTAGACTATATCGGTGCTATCCAATCAGAGAGAGTCTAATAATATTACTCATTCTCGTGAAGTTATTTTGGAAGAATTAGAGCTATCTGATGGTTAAAAAGCTTGTCAAATAGTTAGATGACCATATTTAAAGGCAGATATTTATAAATAAAAAGAGTTGGTAATATACCAACTCTCCATGATAATAATGCAAAACGTAAAAAAGTTTTACATTGGCATTTTATCATATTTTTTTATTAAAAAGAAGAAAAAGTGGCTAAAGCCACTTTTTTAATTGATAATAGCTCCTTGCAGTCGCACGCTGGAGATCATTGCTCCGCAATGATTTCTTATTTTGCTTCTTTTAACATGGGTTCAGAGTCTTGCAAGGGACGTTTCACTCTTCGCCCTTGTCAATCCTCTTTTTCTCCCATGTTCTCAAGAAAATGTGAGGCACGTAAGCAACACAAAGAATTTTTAATCGAAAAGGAGAGATTGTATAATGGAGTTGTTATTATGCCAATGACAGTAAAAGAGGCGGAACGATTGCTAAAGAAAGCAGGATTTAAAGAAGTGAGCGGTGGAAAGGGTTCGCATAGGAAATTTATTAAGCCTAATCATCATCGACCTGTTATTCTTACTTCTCATGGAAAAGAGCTATCTTTAGTCGTTGAAAAAAGTGTACGAAAAGCAGTAAAACCTTATTTGTAAAGGAGTGTTATTATGAAAAAAGTATACCCTGCAATTCTTGAAGTAGACCCAGTAGGATATGGTGTATATTTTCCAGACGTAGATGGAGCAGTAACTCAAGGGAAAGATGAGTTAGAAGCATTGGAAAATGCGTCTGACGCTTTAGGAATCATGTTAGCAAGTTATATTGAAAATAATGAAGAATTACCTATAGCTACTCCTATTCATGAATTAGTGAAAAAACATGATGATGATATTATTACTTTAGTTTCTGTTGAGTTAGATGATTATATAACTAGTTATGAGAATGTAGTTATAAGTGAAGTATTAAATCAAGAATTTATGAAACCTTATAATGTATCTCCTGAAGAGTTATCAGAAAAAACAAATATCCCAATTACTATTATTCAAAATATTCTACATAATAAAGAAAAAATCACTGTAGATACGTCTATTCGACTAGGACATTTTTTTGGAGTCCCTGCGAAATATTTTATCAATTTACAAAATGATATAGATGTACAAAATTTTGAATCAGAATATCAAGATGAATATAATAAAATTCAACAAATCAAAGCCTAAACAAGATAAAGGATAAGAGTAATCACTCTTATCCTTTTTTATTATCTACACATTGTTTTTTTGCGTAGGAGTGTCCCCACCCCCACGCCCTCAAAAAACAATCGGAAAGAA
>NZ_AMYT01000009.1 GCF_000313915.1 Catellicoccus marimammalium M35/04/3 | reverse complement strand
ATTGAAGTAACTTCTTTTAAGTTAGATTTTGAAGTATATCCTTGCCATACTTCTTTTCCTTCAGCGTCTTTAGAATATACTGAATAATATTTTTGTCCATTTCCTAAGGTATATTCATATTTCGCAAATACTACACGTTCTGCGTTGTTAGTATTTTTAGCTGTCCAATAGAAGTTTTTCCATACGTTAGCTTTTCCATTTAATACAAATTGACCTTTTGCCTTTTCAGCATTGAAATCTTTTGTATCTTTACGATCAATATATCCACGATATACTTTTTTACCATCTTTATCTGTTTGGTATACACGGTATACATGTTTACCATCAATGTTACGGTATCCGTCTACTTGATATACAGTACCATTTTTAGGGGTAGTTGATTCTTTTAATTTTGAATCCTTGTATAATTTTGCATGGCTTGTAGATACAGTAACTTTTTTGTTTTCTGCTTTAATTTCAGAAGTTGCAGCATGTGCAGCTGTTGTACCTAATAGGGCACTTGAAATTAATAGGGCACTTAAAATTGATTTTTTACTCATTTCTTATCTCCTAATGATTATAATTTATACATTGATTATAGAAAAAAATCACACACTTCTCTATACTTCTGTATTTCCAGTTTTTTTCTTGTGATACGTAATTGAAAAAAATACTATTTTTTCGTATCTTTCTTTTGAATATAACGATGCCATAATGCCACTAAATCATTCTTCAAATGGCGAAAAGAATAGTGAAATCCATATTTCATACTATCGTACATAAAAATTTCAAAGCGTTTCATCCACACTTCGTCATACTTCCACCCAAAAAAGAAAAGTATAACAATCAAAATAATACTAATTAATACTAATAGTTCCATTTATTTTCCTCTCTTTAATTCCCTTCTTTTATCATCAACCAAAAAGGCAAAAAAATAAAGAGAGAATTTCTTCTCTCTTTACTCCCCTTTTTTTCTTAAAATTGGTTGTCTTGTTTCTTTTGCTTTTTCTTCAAAGGCAAAGGCACGAACTTTCCCAGAATGAATTCGCTTCTCTCCTTGATACATTACTTCTACTTCGACCCAATCATTTTTTTGTAAAGGTAATGTAGCAGCATCATAATAGAACGCATAATTTTTACCATATTTTTTAAATTGAATAATCGCTACATTTGGATGCTTTAGATAATTTAGTAGATTATCCATATAAATATCGACACAAGCAGATAAAATGACATACATCGGCTGACGATATTTCACTTTTGCTTCTTTCAATTGATCAAACACTTTATCTTCAAAGCGAACTCCAACCGTATGGAGTGGCTTATAGTCCTTATTCAATACTTCCTCACTAATACAGTTCGAAAATAAATAAATGGAACGTGTAATCATTTGGGCACGAGTTAATTTTAGATTTTTAGTACGACGCATCCATCCAATATAACGATCAATTCTTTGTAATTTTTTGGCACTAATTTGAATGGTTTTCATAATTATCCCCTTTCTCACTTTAAAATTATTTTATGTTTATTTTATTTGTGACGCAAACTTTTTACTAAAAAAGATAGGTTTTTATTAAATTTGTTTATAATTTTGATAAAGAGAGAAAGATCAAACATGATATGATAGACATAACAAGCGGTATAGAATGGAAAGAACGGAATTTGATTCTATATGAAAGCTATTGAATTTTAGGAGGAAGAAAATGTCAGAACAAGCATATCTTGACTTAGTAGAAAACATTTTAACAAAAGGAGAAACTCGTACAGATCGTACAGGTACAGGAACAAAAAGTATTTTTGGTTATCAAATGCGTTTTTCTTTAAAGGAAGGATTTCCCTTATTAACGACAAAGAAAGTTCCCTTCTCTTTAATCAAAAGTGAATTACTTTGGTTTTTACGTGGAGATACCAATATTCGCTATTTATTAGAACATAATAATCATATTTGGGATGAATGGGCCTTTCAACGTTTTGTAGAAAGTGAAGACTACCAAGGTCCAGATATGACTGACTTTGGTCGCCGTGCTCAACAAGATGAAACTTTCAATTGTTTGTATCAACAAGAAAAAGAGCAATTTTGTCAAAGAATTTTGGCTGATGAAGACTTTGCTCAACGCTATGGAGAGTTAGGTCCCGTCTATGGCAAGCAATGGTGTTCTTGGGAGAAGCGAGATGGATCAACGTTGAACCAATTAAAAAATGTCATTGACGAAATCAAACGAAATCCTGATTCCCGTCGTCTTATCGTATCGGCATGGAACCCAGAGGATGTAGATGCAATGGCGCTTCCTCCTTGTCATGTTCTTTTTCAATTTTACGTCCAAAATGGAAAATTGAGTTGTCAATTATATCAAAGAAGTGGCGATGTCTTTTTAGGAGTTCCTTTTAATATCGCAAGCTATGCATTATTAACTCATTTGATTGCTCATGAATGCCAATTAGAGGTTGGGGATTTTGTTCATACCCTTGGCGATGCACATATTTATTTAAATCATATCGAGCAAATGCAAGAACAACTGAAAAGAACTCCTTATCCTTTTCCTACATTAAAACTCAATCCAGATAAAGCATCCATTTTTGATTTTACAATAGATGATATCCAATTAGAAAATTATCAATCTCATCCTGCGATTAAAGGAAAAGTTGCGGTATAAAAAAAGATTATATTATGAGATATGATCTTTTTATTAACTTTTCAACAACTTATTTATAACTTACAAATTTCTTAATTTTCTATCCGTAAACCATTGCTTTTTTAAAAAATAAAGCATATAATAGGAAGCGTAGTAAATCCATTTTTTATATCAAAAGATTGAATCTTAGCTTGCGCCTAAAGTTTAGATTTGATCCTTTCCAACATCAGGCATAGCCTAAACCTTTTTAAACTTTTATAACCCGATACAAGTTGGAAGCCATTCTTTACAAAAAGAGAGCACAAATCATTGTGCTCTCTTTTTTATTCTAGTTATAACGTTTACGTAGCCATTGGAAGCCACATAGACTAATGATTAAAAGACCAAATCCAATCACTAATTCAATTGAAGATTGATGAGTACCAGTTTGAGGTAAATCACTTTGATCATCTTCTTTAGATGATTGAGAAGGTGCTCCAGAAGAAGGATGATAATCATCGATTGTTTTTTCTATAATCACCGTTTCTTTTATCACTTTTGGTTTCTTATGACGTTCTTCTTTTGTTTCTTTATCTACCATAACAATGGTATTTGTCGTTTGTCCAACAACTTTTCCATCTTTTACTTCAAATGGAATGCTTTCTGCTATTTCATATCCTTTTGGTGCTCGTGTTTCTTTCAATGTATATTTGCCATCGGAAAGTTCTACTTTGTGACTTGTCGTATCACTAATCCAAGCGTCAATTGTTTTTCCATTAGCGTCTAAGATTTCTAATTTTGCACCAACCACTTCTTTTCCTAATACATCAATTTTTGCAACTTCAACTTTTGCTTTTTTCGATGTAGAAGGAGTTGGTTTTATTGGTACATTTGGTTTTTCTGATGTCTTTTTAGCATCAACCATAATTACTTTATTATCAGCTAAAGAAGTCCAAGTAGTACCATTTTTAATTTCCACTTTTCCTTCTTCATTCACGCGGAACGTAATAGATTCTGCAAGTTTATAACCTTTTGGCGCTTGTACTTCTTGCAAGGTATATTCTTGATTTGGTGTAGCTAAGAATTCATGATCTTTTCCTTCTTCAGAGATCCATGAATCAACTTCTTGTTCATTGGTTGTTAATGTTAATTCCGCACCAGCAATTTCTTTTCCGGCCACATCTTGTTTAGAAAGAATTACTTTTTGTTTTTGTGGTGTTGGTACTACTTCTTTCAGTTTATCAATCATCACAATTCTATTTGTGGCACTACCAACGACCTTGCCATCTTTTACTTCAAATGAAATATCTTCGGCGATTTCATAACCATTTGGCGCTTGGGTTTCTTTCAAAGTATATTTA